>JAPHSO010000211.1 GCA_026193675.1 Gammaproteobacteria bacterium
GAGCACCGCTATCGGGCGATTACAGAGACGGCTCAGGATGCCATCATCACAGTCAACAGGAATGCCAATATTATCTCCTGGAATAGTGGGGCAACAAAGATTTTTGGTTATTCAAATGATGAGATTGTTGGAAAACCATTAACAGTGCTCATACCTGAGCGTTTTCAACATCTGCATGAATTTGCAGTAAATGAGTGGGTAACTAGAGGATTAATCCACTTTTCAGGGACTCCAGTTGAAATTGTAGGATTAAGGGGTGATGGTAGTGAGGTAGCATTGGAGATATTGCTCTCAAACTGGAGTGAGGGAGAGCACGATTTTGTAACAGGGATTATTCGAGATATTACCAAACGTAAAAATTCAGAGGTGATGTTACGTCAGGCCAAAGTTGTATTTGATAATGCATTGGAGGGGATTTTGGTCACGGATGAGGAGACCAACATAATCTCTGTAAACAGAGCCATTTGCGATGTGACTGGTTATAGCAAAAAAGATCTAGTTGGCAAAAAACCTACAATCTGGAAATCAGAATATCATGATCAATTTTTTTATCATGGCATGTGGTCGCATTTAAAACAGAATGGCACCTGGTGTGGTGAAATCTGGAATCGACACAAAAGTGGTGAACTTTTTCCATGTTGGCAAACCATTCGAGCAATAGAAAATGAATCGGGAGTCGTCACTAATTACATCAGCATCATGTCGGATATTAGTGTGATTAAAAAGTCTCAGGAAAAGACAGAATATCTGGCCCACCATGATCCACTGACTGGATTGGCAAACCGGATATTATTTCAATCTCGATTGGAGCATGCGATGGATCGTGCGCAGAGAGAGGGGCATATGATTGTGGTTCTCTTTATTGATCTCGATCGGTTTAAGTATATCAATGATACTTTTGGGCACCCGGCAGGTGACAAGGTATTGCAGGAAGTTTCCACTCGGTTACAAAACACCATTCGCAATGAAGATACGGTGGCCCGCATTGGTGGAGACGAATTCCTTATCATGCTGGAGAAAATAACTGATCCAACTGAAGTTAATCTTGTGGCTGATAAATTGTTAAATAAATTTGTAGAACCAGTAAAGATTCCTGAACACGAACTGCAAATCAGTCCAAGTATCGGAATCAGTTTATATCCATCTGATGCGAGCGATTACACCACGCTGATAAAAAATGCTGACAGCGCAATGTATCAAGCCAAGAACAGGGGGCGTAATAACTACCAATTCTATTCTGACGAACTCACCGGTGAGGATTAAGAATAGAGTCCTATTTGAAATCTGTTTGTTATAAAATAATTAAAGATCTACTAATCCACTTAACAATTTCTATTCAAGTTTGTTAGAAGATGCTTTAACTATTCTGTTCACAATAGTTGGTCTCACTGTTCCAGAATTTATGGTTTCGATTGAGCAGATCGCTATGCGGTAGGTAGTGTGTGCCATCACAAGAGAAGGTCAGCGATATCAATCCATTAAATATATTGATGCTTGCTGAACGTAGGTAGATAACATCATCGCTAAGTCTCAGTTCATGGAATGTCCTGATGATATCTGAGATCTCACTCTCCCTGATTTTGGCATCATCCGGATACTGATGGATTGGATAGGTCAGTGACAGGTCTGGTTTGGTCAGCATCTCTGTATCGAGCAGCCGATATTTATGTGGTGATTCAGTAAACCAGACCGTCGAGCGGCTGCTTGAGAAGTGCAGGTTCACTTGAAATACACCGTGGTATTTCATCAGTGTTTCAATTTGTGGCAGGACAGTGTCGATATCTTTGTCCATCGCGCTATCAATCCGTTTCTGGCTGAACAGGGTGCCGCGAATTGCCGGGTCACCTTTTAGCTGTTTCCAGTGGCTGGGCTCATCATAAATTGTTGATGAGTGTAGTAGCTGCTCTATTCTGAATTCGATGCCGACATATCCGAGTAGGGCACCTTTTGATGAGTGGACAGTGTGCAGCGCTGTTGCAGCTAATTTGCCGCTTGTCTGGCTGATATAGGCGCGCGACAGAAGAAAATTGACCCCGGGAGAGAGCTGGCGAATATAGGGACGCTGCCTGCGGTCACGTGCAATCTCATCATCAGATCTAGTAGAGTCACAGGATATTGAGCTACTGACCTGAATCCCCTGGCTATTGATTGCATAGATGTAACAGCACTGTTCTATCTTTTTGATCGCCTTGGTCAGCTGTACATCCAGTTGAGAGCGGTTATTCCAGACATGGGCACAGGTTTGTGCAATCTTTTCGAGTGACGACTCTAGCTGGGATGAGTAGTTTGTATCGCCACCATTATCATTGGGGCTGTGCTGTTGCCCATTGTCATTATCGGGATTAGTCAGACCGCTTGTCATCTTTGAATACCAATGTTCTCTATTCATCTCAATCTCCTGATTTGATGACCCTATTGTCACCATATGCCCATATTTCAGGCCTTAGAATAGATGGTGTGTATTAAAGTGATGTGAATGTTTTATTAAATATTGATGACAGGGAAATAAAAAAAAGGGAGCCGAAGCTCCCTTTCTGATTAACGTTTAATGGTTTAATCGAGCATATGTGATGCAAGTCCATCAGCCAGCTTAGGTTCAAACCAGGTCGACTTTGGAGGCATCACCTCATTGGCATCGGCTACACTCATCAGCTGATCCATTGAGGTGGGGTAGAGAGCGAAGGCGACAGCCATCTCACCGCTGTTTACACGCTTCTCCAGCTCCTCAAGGCCACGGATGCCACCAACGAAATCGATGCGCTTGTCGCGCCGTGGATCGCTAATACCAAGAACTGGATCGATCAGATTGTTGGCGAGCAAGCTCACATCAAGTCGGGCTACAGGATCATCAGTTGGGATCAGTTGAGATTTAATCACCAACTTGTACCAGCTTCCGTCGAGATACATACCAAACTCAGCATTGCTCTGTGGGCGGATGGTGGTCGCCGACTTTGTGACCTCAAAATTCTCTTCAACCTTACTGAGGAAGGTTGCGGTATCTAGTCCGTTTAGATCGGTGATGACTCGGTTGTAGTCGAGAATCATCATCTGATCGTCTGGGAAGATAACGGTCAGGAAGTAGTTGTAGGCCTCATCACCGGTGTGATCTGGATTGGCCGCCTTACGCGACGCACAAACACGAGAGGCGGCTGCCGAACGGTGGTGACCATCAGCGATGTAGATGGCGTTCATCGCATCGAAGGTGTTGGTGATGGTGTCGATAGTGGTCTGATCGGTCACCGGCCACAGCGCATGTTCAATACCATCATCGGCAGTGATATTTACCTCAGGCTCACCCGCAGTGATCTCGCTAACAATGCCATCAATAGTTGCATCGTGACGGTAGGTGAGGAAGACCGGACCGGTCTGACAGTTGAGGGTATCAACCTGGCGCACCCGATCATCCTCTTTATCAGGGCGGGTAAATTCGTGTTTGCGGATGCGATTGGTATCATAATCTGCAACCGATGCCGCAGCGACCAGACCGATCTGCTGGTGTGACCCCATAATCAAACGGTAGAGGTAGTAGCAGGGCTGCTCATCTTGAACCAGTACACCCTCCTCAAGCATGCGATCAAAATTCTCTTTGCCCTTGGTATAGACACTGGCGTCATATGGGTCAGTTCCCTCAGCAAGATCAATTTCTGGCTTGGAGATATGCAGGAAGCTCCAGGGGCGGCCATCAGCCCGCTCACGCGCTTCAGCACTGTTAAGTACATCATAGGGCGGTGCGGCAACATCTTCAGCACGGCCAGGGGCAGGGCGAAGCGCGGGGAAGGGGCGAATTAATGACATTTTAAATTCCTGATTATTGGATTAAATAATGGTTTTTATCTGCTGTTCCAGATCAAAATCTTTGGGAGGTAATTGAATATGAAAACCGTGCTCTTTCAGGTTTTGCATGACGATGTTCACATCACTCAGGGCAAGGGGGCGCTCCTTGTGGAGTTCGAGCGCCATCGATTTTTCAAGAATGCCGAGTCCCTGCATGATCTCCTGAGGCACAACATCAAACTCATCGGCCTCAGCAAGAAAGAGGTATAGACCCGGTTTGTGTTTACTGCGATAGATTGTGGTGTGAACGGTGTCGTCACCCATAGGTAGAGTCTGCAGGCTAGTTATGAAAGGTAGCTATTCTAACAATTACTGGCGGCTGTGATCACCTCTTCAATGAACTTTTCTAGCTCCTGTGGAGATTCAAGTGTTTCTGCCTCTACCATTGGAACGAGTGGATTGGCCTTTTTATAGGCAGCGCTGAAGATTCCTGCACCATATATTGTTGAGCCATCTTCAATCAGGTGAGGGGTACTATCTAACCCACAACTTGGCGAGCGCGCCTTAACAATGAAACCATCTATATCTAACAGAGATTTTTCTGAAGCCAATTCCTGTAGTGGCTGGGTCAGATCTATATCGGGATCTTCGATAACAACCGCCCTTAATTCAGCTCCCATCTCGATAATATGTATGGGGGGGCGAGGTACACCAAGACCAATCTCAACTTCGGGACAGATAGGAATTAGAGTAAAAACCGCCTCTAACTTCTTGATTAAATTGGGTTGAAATTTTGAATTTCCGTCATAGCGAACAGCCTCTCCAAGCAGGCATCTGCTGATTGCAATATTAGGTACGGTTTTTGTTGAAAAGCGATTCATCTTGGGGGTAAAGTGGATCTCAGTGAAGACAATAACTCGTTAACTTTAACGAAGTGGGGTGCATCATGAGTAGTATAAAACCTGAACTGGGTGCCTGGTATCAAGATATCGAAAACAGATATTTTGAGGTCGTAGCGCTTGATGATGATACAGGACTTATTGAGGTGCAATTCTTTGATGGTGCGATTGATGAGATCGACACCGAGACCTGGGAAGATCTTGAGGTGAAAGCGAGCGTAGAGCCGGAAGATATGCGAGGCGCCTTTGATGATCTTGAGAAGGATGACCTTGGCGATACCGAGGCGGTACTTCACCCGGGACAACACGAATCGATTGATGCGGAGATCGACCAACTCGAACAGATGGAAAAGTAGTTCGAACCGCTCATAACCATTTCATGGTCGACCAGGCTCCCTTCATCACTAACCTGGTCGACTCATTAAAGATAAGCTACTTTTTAAGCGCTTTATATTTGATCCGATGAGGTTGGTTGGCGGCTTCGCCAAGGCGACGTTTACGATCCTCTTCATAGTCAGCATAGTTCCCTTCAAACCAGTTCACCGTTGAATCGCCCTCAAATGCCAGGATATGGGTCGCAATACGATCCAGGAACCAGCGATCATGCGAGATAACCACGGCACATCCAGGGAAGGCGAGTAGCGCCTCTTCCAGAGCGCGCAGTGTCTCCACATCAAGGTCATTGGTCGGTTCATCAAGCAGCAACAGGTTACCGCCACTTTTTAGCAGCTTGGCCAGGTGGAGTCGATTGCGCTCACCACCCGAGAGATCGCCAACCCGTTTCTGCTGATCACTACCCTTAAAGTTGAAACGGCTCAAATAGGCTCGAGAATTGATCTCGTAACCACCGATGGTGAGGTTATCTAGACCTTCTGAGATCTCCTCCCACACCGTTTTCGAACCATCTAGATCATCACGGCTCTGATCAACATAGGCGAGTTTGACCGTCTCCCCGAGTTTGAGCTCTCCTGAATCGGGTCTCTCCTGGCCCACAATCATGCGAAATAGCGTGGTTTTACCAGCACCATTCGGTCCGATAATGCCGACAATGCCACCGGGAGGGAGGTTGAAGCTGAGATCATCGACCAGTAGGCGATCACCAAAGCCTTTGGTGATCCCCTTCGCCTCAATCACCACATCACCAAGGCGTGGGCCGGGTGGGATATAGAGCTCGTTTGTCTCGTTACGTTTTTGGTATTCGCCAGACTGCAGTTCAGCAAAACGAGACATACGGGCTTTTGATTTTGCATGACGTCCTTTCGGGTTACTGCGTACCCACTCAAGCTCCTGCTTCATCGCCTTAATACGCGATTGCTCCTGTTTTGCTTCGCTCTCAAGACGATTCTCTTTTTGTTCTAGCCATGATGAGTAGTTACCTTCCCATGGAATGCCGTGTCCACGGTCTAACTCAAGGATCCAGCCGGCAACATTATCGAGGAAATAACGATCATGAGTGATGGCGACCACGGTGCCACTGAAATCGTGAAGGAAGCGCTCTAACCAGGCGACCGACTCTGCATCAAGGTGGTTGGTCGGCTCATCAAGCAGCAGCATATCAGGGCCTGAGAGTAGTAGTTTACACAGTGCGACTCGGCGACGTTCACCGCCAGATAACTTGGTGACGTCGGCATCCCAAGGGGGGAGACGCAACGCATCGGCAGCGATCTCAAGTGTGCGTTCAAGATTATGTCCATCTGAGGCTTGAAGAATATTCTCCAGTTTCGCCTGCTGTGCTGCCAGAGCATCAAAGTCAGCATCGGGCTCAGCATAGGCGGCATAGACCTTATCCAGCTCTGCCTGGGCATCCTTAATCTCATTAAGTGCCTCCTCAATATTGCCGCGCACATCCTTTTCTGGATCGAGCTGAGGCTCCTGGGGAAGATAACCTACCTTAATGCCACTTTGAGGACGTGCTTCACCCTCAATATCTGTATCAAGCCCCGCCATGATACGCAGGAGCGTCGACTTTCCTGAACCATTGAGTCCGAGTACGCCAATTTTGGCCCCGGGGAAAAATGAGAGTGATATATCTTTAAGAATTTCTCGTTTAGGCGGCACAATTTTGCCGACGCGGTTCATGGTGTAGATGTATTGAGCCATATTCTCTGTTTCAGTTGGTTTTGATGGGAGTATTCTATCTGTTCGTTCGTGATTTTATAGCCAAAACTGTCGGAAATATTATAGTTGAAATCGAAGGGTTATTTACCTAGGATGGGAATCGAGCCTAAGAGCCGATAACCTTTTGTATTACGCAGCAGCAGAAGGTTAGCCCCACAGTTTCTGAGTGCAGGTTAACCAAACCATTATATCAACAAAGAAAAAATTATGAACAAACGCCTCGAACTATCCATACAAGCCAGAATTACTTTGACCATCTCAGTCATCTTCATGGTGATCTTTGTTGTGACCTTGAGTTACTCATCGACCAGCGAGGAGGAGCTTGTTCTGCATCTGGTTGAGCAGCAGACCAAGGATGCAGCCGACACCTATTTTGATGGGATTAATGTATTGATGCTTTCAGGAGCCATGGCTAACCGTGAACTGATTAAATCAAAGATGGAAGAGCGC
>JAPHSO010000093.1 GCA_026193675.1 Gammaproteobacteria bacterium
ATTGGAAAGAGCTCATCCCCCTGCTTGATCTCACTGAGAAGGGTGTAGGCCTGATCCTGATCTCCCATCTCCATCAGCAGCTTCGCATAATCGAGTTTGATATCACTATTATCCGGATTCTCTTCCAGCAGCTGTGAGAAGGCGCTGCGTGCCTGCTCCTTCTCGCCATCAGCGGCAAGCTGAAGGATTGCATCGATAGATTGTTCAATTTCTGAGGCGGCTGCGGCCATAAAACGATTAAATATTCCACGCAGCTCCTCTTCCGATAGTGCCCCTGTGAACTGTTCAATAACGACCCTATCTTTATATATACGTACATCGGGAACGCTGCGAACATTCAGGTGTTGAGCCAGCTCTGGTGCTTCGTCTGTATTCACTTTGGCAAGCAGGAAGCCATATTCTACTGATAACTTTTCTAGTAGGGGGAGCAGTTGCCTGCAGGGCTCACATGAAGGAGACCAGAAATCGACAACAACAAAATTTTGTTGAGAGCCTTCAATGACGATCTGAGAATAGCTCGCCTGAGTGACATCAATCGTATTTGAATTCATAAATGTTGTTTGATTGGCGTTTAATAGTCGCGGAAGTGCATCACTTTTTTGACATCCACAATACGGCTGTCGGTGGTCGATTCCATGATCACCTCATTCTGTATTTGATAGAGGTTTAGTAGTTTATCTGCTGCTCGAAAGGCGCTGATTTGGCCATCAGCATTCAGTACGTGGATGATACGTCCATTGGGATCATGGTAAGAGACGGTCCAGTTATCCTGGTATTGGCGTATTCTCAGTGGCCACTTTTTATAGTCAGGATTGTGGGGCATATCTATTTACCTCCCGGTTGTAGAGCATGTCGGTCTAGGATTCGACAAGTGCGTCGAGTTCACCATCCATATGGAGTTCAGTCAGTTCATTAAAACCACCAATCCATTTCCCGTCAATGGCTATCTGGGGAACGGTTCGAGCGTGATTGGTCAGCTCCAGCATCTCTTTTAGCTGATCTCTGTCAAGATCGACCCGTGCTTCGCTATAAGGGATGGACCATTTGGTCAGCAGAGTCTTGGTTTTATCACAGATCGGACAGGTTCCAGTGCTATAAATCATTACGCGTGACATGAATTGTTAACCTAAATTTAGAAAATATTGGCTGATTATATCGATTCCTTGGCGTCGATGGCATCGGTGTCTCAGAAATTGAGTTAATTATATTTTTTATGCACCAAAAAGAGGCGTTCTGTATAAATCAATGAGTTATATTTATTTGTTAATAACTTTTGTCAAGAGATAAAGAGTGATCTTGTGAAAAAGATCACATTCAGGGTTGACATGGTATATAAGAAGTTCTTTAATTACTTATGTTCTAAATCTCCTCAGGGAGTCAGATCATAAAAAAATTATTAAATGATACCTTTGGAGGTAAAGATTATGAAAAATTTGCTAAAAGTTGCAGCGATTGCTGCTGTACTTGCTGCTTCTACTACCGCTGCTCAAGCTTGGTGGGGTCCTTTTGACAACAACAACGGTTGGGGCAACAACAACGGTTGGGGCAATAACAACAACAACTGGGGTAACAACGGTTGGGGTAACGGTATGGGCGACATGCTGGGCGACGGCGCTTTCGACATGAGCTTCAGCGGAAGCGGTAAAGGTCGTGGTAACGGTTCTGGCTACGGAAACAACAACTGGAACAACAACAACGGTTGGAACAACGGTTGGAACAATGGCTATAACGGCTACAACGGTTACGGCGCACCTTACGGTTACGGCGCACCTTATGGCGCACCATACGGTTATGCTCCACAAGCTCCAGCAGCACCAGCGGCTCCTGCAGCTAAGTAAGTTTTAACCAACTTGCTGAAAAAGGCGCTACCGCTTCGGCGGTAGCGCCTTTTTTATTGCCTACAGGATGCGTGGACGCAGGAGGTATGTATTAGGGCCGCGTCTGGAACCAGCGACCGAGAGTAATGCAGGAGCAGTTGCCGAGGGATGCGTAAGAGCGGTGTTATTTGTACTCTTTCCAAGTTTCAATTTCCAAAAAGCAGCATTGTTTAAACCCCATTTAAGTTTAAAATTGATACAGGAGAGTGACCAAGGGGGTGCTTTATCATCTATAGTCGCTAGAATAGGAAACGGTAGGTTATTAGGTTGAGGGATATGGAAATTAATCGTTCGTCAGATGGTGCCATTGAGTGCATTGAGAGTGATGAGCAGCTTGAGAGGCTGGTACTCGAAGAGAGTATTATCAGTAGCACCGGTATCAATTCAGAGAGTTTGCAGGTGGGTATCAAAGGAGATCCATCACTACGCGAGACGGCACTCTATCGTGAAAAATATCTGACAATTCTTGATGAGAGAGTTGAAGAGATTATGCCTGTTCTGATGGATCTTCTGCTAAATAGAGGCATTTATCGACTCTTTATCGGTTACAACAGCGCCTCTGTTCGAACCAGTTCCATTTTTGATCCGATGCGAGAAGAGATTCACAATGTCGAGAAGCTGCTGGATAAGGAGTACGTCAATCGTCACTTCCCAAAAATTGAATATGAGGAGAAGGCGCAGGCGATGAGAGAGTTGTATCGTTTTCTGCGTAATAGTGAGACCTTTAAAAAGATTCCTCACTATTGGCAGAATATTTCAGAAAAGAGGGGCTCAAGCTGGAGTCCAATGCCTCAGGAGGAGGTCCAGCAGATCATCTCAACCCTGCAGCAGTTGCGAGATCAGCAAGGTTACTATCTGCGTAATGTGACAATATGTATTGTGCAGAGTGTCGTTCGCCTAGAGTTCAATTGTGATGGTACTCAGGTGGTGAAGGGCGGCAACTACAAGCAATTTCTTGAACTAAATCTGCCATAGGTGGAGATTCAGAGAGTTATCAGTATGAAAAAACCGGTAGTTATCATTTTATTTGTTTTATCACTATTGCCTCAGATTGTTCTGGCCAAG
>JAPHSO010000084.1 GCA_026193675.1 Gammaproteobacteria bacterium
TCTGGCACCCTGTTGATTGAGGCGGCTCTGATCGCCGGTGACATCGCCCCAGGACTGTTCCGCGAACACTTCGGTTTTCTCGGCTGGCGTCGACATGATGAGGCGCTATGGCAGAAGGTGCTCACTGAGGCCAAGCAGCGTCGTATCTACGGAATGTCAAAGATTCCGCCCATCTCAGGCAGCGATGCCAATCCAGATTCAATCGATGCAGCCCGACACAATATCGAATCGGTAAGACTTGATGAGCATATTCAGATCGAAGTGAAACGACTTGGAGAAGAGGTCGAGCCGCCAACAACAGCCAAGGGTCTGCTTGTCACCAATCCCCCTTACGGTGAGCGTATGGGCAAGGCCGATGAGCTGCCGCAGCTCTACGCCGATCTTGGAGAGATGGCTCGTGAACACTATAAAGGGTGGGATTTTGCCCTGTTTACCGGCAATCCAGATCTAGCGCCAGAAACCAATCTTATAGACCATCAGCCAATCGACCTGAAGAACGGCCCAATCCCCTGCAAACTTTTCCACTATCACCTTTTGGGAGATGAGGCCGCCAAGGCTGAAGGGCCATTTGCCAATCGACTACGAAAGAAACTCAAGCATCTAAAAAAGTGGGCCAATCGTGAATCGATCAACTGCTACAGAATCTATGATGCCGACCTACCCGACTACGCCTTCGCTATCGACCTCTATCAGGGAGTCGATCAAGATGGCGCAGATCATCAATGGATCCATCTGCAAGAGTACGCACCTCCAGCAACGATCGATTCGCGCACGGCACAACAGAGACTCCAGAGCGCCATAGCACAACTTGCCATTATCCTTGAGCTGCCCAGCGAAGATATTTTCTTTAAAGTGAGAAGACGCCAGCGTGGTCAGAGTCAGTATGAACGTCAGGCTAAAACCGGTCAGTTTTACCGTGTTATGGAGGGCGGCTGTCAACTTTGGGTCAATTTTAGTGACTACCTCGATACCGGACTGTTTCTGGATCACCGCAATACCCGTCTGTGGATTGAAAATAGTGCCAAGGGCAAAGATTTCCTCAACCTTTTTGGCTACACCGGCAGCGCCTCTATTCACGCTGCGGCAGGTGGTGCGAAATCAACCACAACCGTTGACCTATCCAACACCTACCTCGACTGGGCTCAGAGAAATCTGGAACTAAACCATCTTGAGAGTGGCGATAACCGCCTGATTCGAGCAGATACCGCCCGCTGGCTTCAAAAGCAGATCCATGAGGGCTCTCCCAGACAGTATGACCTTATATTTATGGACCCCCCCACCTTCTCCAACTCCAAAAGTACCGAAGAGCGTTTCGACATTCAGCGCGATCACTGGAAACTGATCAATGATGCAATGAAACTACTGCGAGAAGATGGCATGCTGATCTTTTCGACCAACTTCCGTAAATTTAAGCTCGATGAGAAATTGACCACAAAGTTTGATTTCAAAGAGATCACCCAGCGAACGATTCCTGATGATTTCAAACGTAAGGGACAGATCCATCGCTGTTGGGAGGTACACCACCTTGAAAACAGGAGCTCTGAACTGGAATCCTGAGCCACCATTATTGGTCGACGACGGACGATTCAGGAACTACAATTGCTGTAATTTCAAAGAGATAGCCTGAGCTATTCATGATAAAACAGCCTCTCTACACAACGCTTCTACTGTTCATCCTCGTAACCACACCTGTGGCTGCTAACGCATCTGAACGGTTGTACTACCGCCTCAGTTATAGCGGCCTGATTACCGGGTTTCTATCCAAAGCACTAGCCGATGTCAGCCTGAACCTGGAGGCAGAGGCGACCCAATTTCGCAACGATGAGGCCTGTCGTCTGAGCATGGATGTTGATACCTCTGGATACCTGTTTGCCGAGATGCTCCATCCCGTCCGCTTTCACTGGGAGAGCACCCTCAGTCCCAATCTTCGAAAAACACTACTGGCTCGCGCCATAGATTCGGGTCAAAGCGACACTCATGAGGTCTCATGGTATGACTGGGAGAGCAGAACTATCTCGCTGTTTAGGAAAAGAAGAGAGATCGATCTCAATCGTAATGTCTACAAAGCCGATGAGAAGCTGGCATGGGAGCGAGATATTCACGCCCCACCTGCACCTTTTATCGACCCATTTCCTCCAATAGACAACGGCCTAAGCCAATTAATTCAAACTAAACAACTCAAAGGTGCACTCTCCGACCCGGCCATTGATCCTCTGACCATGATCCAGCGCGTCAGAGTGCATAACTTTAATCAAAAGGAGAAGGTGCAGATGCTGGTTGCACTGGATGAGGAGCTTCACCACTATCAGGCACAAATGAGAGATCGGGAGCCCCTTCAACTTAGTAAGAAACGTTATGACTCCACGCTTAAGGTTGAAATTACCCGAACCTCAAGTAAAGGACGTAAAGGGGCGATGACCCTATGGTTAAGCGATACCCCAAAGCGACAACCGCTACGTATTGATATCAAAGCTCCACTCGGGATGATTCACCTTGAACTAGTCCGTACCGAAGAGAATATTGACTCCAAAACCTGTTCACCACTGCGAATGGGGCTGGGTTAAACCGCATTATCAGCACCTCCCACTATAATAACCTACCATTTCTGTTGACTTCTCTTTTTGGGGTCGCTAAAATACCCGACATATTTACTGCGGTATTAATTTAAATCTAAGTTTTTGATGCACAAGAGGAGATAGATCATGGGCATGCAATATGAAATAAATGGTAAAAATGTTGAGCTAAGTGATAACGGCTGGTTAGAGGATCTCAGTATTTGGGATGAAGACATTGCACTCCAGATCGCTGCCAACGAAAAGGTGGAGATGGGTGATGAGCATTGGGATATCGTTCGTGAGGCTCGTGCCTACTACGAAGAGTTTGCAACTGTTTGCGAACCCCGCAAATTCACCAAGCTGATGAAAAAGAAGTATGGCGAAGATCGTAGTTCGCAGAAGTACATCTACTCTCTCTTCCCATTTGGTCTGGTCAAATCAGCCAATAAGGTTGCAGGACTTCCCCGTCCTAAAGGATGCAGCTAAACAGCACCACCTGCTGATTAATTAATTGGAAAAAGGGGCCCTCACGATGTGAGGGCCCTTTTTTTGTCCGATTTCCAGTGTTCCATTTAGCCATTTGCATACTGAAATAACAAAGCCCCACCTTATATAGAAGTAACTCTTTTAAAAAAATCCAAAATAAGTCTCAGAAAGTTAAAATAAATTAGTTTAGGGTATTGCAGTTTTATTAA
>JAPHSO010000387.1 GCA_026193675.1 Gammaproteobacteria bacterium
ACGCTTTTGGGGCCGATTTGCCCATGTTCCGGTTCTGGAGCCATCCGATTCACAGGAGGCCTACGAGATGTGTCTCAACGCCTTTGAGATCTCAGAGGTATACAACACACCGGTCATTCTGCGACTCACCACTCGAATATGTCATGTAAAGGGCGTTGTAACTCCCAAAGGTTCACGTACAGAAAGAGCGTCTGAGGTGGGTTTTGAATATAAACCTGCCGAATATGTGATGACGCCGGTTAACGCCAAGAAACGGATCCCGTTGATGTTTGAGCGTGAAGAGGCGTTGATGAAGATGAGCGAAGGCAGCGCTTTAAACTACTCTGTCGATGGCAGAGACAGGGCGATCGGTTTTATCACATCAGGTCCAACCTTCCTACATGTGCAAGAGGCGTTCCCCGATGCTCCGGCCTATAAATTGGGGGTCAGCTATCCCGCACCGATTGAAAAGATTCGTGAATTTGCCGCAACTGTCGATAAGCTGATCGTTGTTGAAGAGGTGGAACCGATTCTTGAAAAAGAGCTTAAGGCTGCAGGTATCGATGTTATCGGTAAAGAGCTGCTACCCAGAGCGGGAGAACTTTCACCACAGGTGTTGTTACCTATTATTAATCCGCTGTTGGGAAAAGAGACGCCACAACTAGAGAGTTCCCCACAGGAACAAACCGCTGAATTGGCTGTTGTTAAGTTGGAGCCCAAAAAAGGGGCTGAGGTGTTCCCGCGTCCACCGACGATGTGTGTCGCCTGTCCTCATCTGGGAATTTACTACACCCTCTCGCATATCAAGAACAAGATCATCTCTGGCGATATTGGCTGTTATACCCTGGGTGCTGGCCATCCGTGGAATGCACTCGATACCTGTATCTGTATGGGTGCATCGATGGGCGTCGCTCTGGGTATAGATAAAGGTCGCACTGAGGCCGATAAGAACAAGAGCGTGATCGCGGTGATTGGTGACTCTACCTTTATGCATATGGGTATGCAGGGGCTGCTCGACATCGCCTATAACGGTGGCAATGTAACCGTACTGCTGCTCGATAATCGTGCCGTCGGTATGACCGGTGGACAGGATAACCCTGCCAGTGGTCGTAACATTCATGGCGAAGATACGATGAGAGTCGACTTCCCTAAACTATGTGAATCACTGGGCATTAAGTCTGAGCGGATTCATGAGGTCAATCCTTACGAACTGCCCACCCTGTTTAAAACAATTCGTGCCGAAACCAAGATCAACGAACCTTCGGTTATCATCACCAATCAGCCCTGTGTGCTGGTCGACTTCTATGGCGCCAAGGCACCTTATGAGGTGGACGACGATAAATGCACCGGCTGTAAGAACTGTCTTGATGTGGGTTGTCCCGCCATTACGGTGACCCGACGTGAAACGGTGATTAAACCTAATGGTAAAGAGAAAGATCTCGCCTTTGTGAAAATCGACTCTCAAGCCTGTACCGGTTGTGACCTCTGCCCCAAGACCTGTGGGCCTGACGCAATTGTTCCCGTTACCCAATTCTCAAGAGGCTAAGTGATGACTGCACAGAACAAAAATGATGTCACCAATATTCTAGTCGTTGGTATTGGTGGTCAGGGTGTGATGACGGCAGCAGAGGTCCTGTCACAGACCGCGCTGTCACAGGGTTATGATGTTAAAAAGACTGAGGTGGCAGGAATGGCACAACGCGGCGGCGTGGTCACATCCCACATCCGTTTTGGCGAGAAGGTGTTGTCACCCGCTATCCCTGAGGGTGAGGCCGATATACTGGTCGGCTTTGAACCGGCAGAGTCTCTACGCTGGATTCACCACCTTAAACCAGATGGTGTAGCGATGGTCAATCTGGACGAGCAAGAGCCACCGGTGGTGAGCCTTGGCCTGTTCGATTATCCAGAAAATCCTATCGATCAAATTATCGCCAGCGGTGTCAACGTACACGCCTTTGCCGCAGGCGAAATCGCCCGCGATCTGGGTAACTTTCGATTGGTTAATACCGTAATGTTAGGAGCCATCTCCAGCTATCTTCCCTTTGATGCTGAGATACTAAAAAACGCTATTCTGGATCGGTTTAGAAAGCTCAAGCCAAAGCTGGTCGACATCAACGAAAAGGCCTTTGATGCCGGTAAAAATTCCGGTTCATAACAGCTTGATTTACAGGAACGGTAAAGGGGGCTGCCCCTCATCGTTTCTCTAGAAATGGTAAAAACAGGGTTCAAAGGAGATTAATACTTGGGTTGATACTCTAAAGTCCT
>JAPHSO010000254.1 GCA_026193675.1 Gammaproteobacteria bacterium
AGAGAAGGTGACAGAGATTATGGATAGCGCTCGCAATGTCGACAAACTACTGCAACAACGTAAAGAGCGGCAAGATCAGATGTTAAAGGCGATTCAGTAACAAGGTTATTTTCTTTTAATAGAGTCGATAGAGACCACCACATCACCCTGTGGTTTAGGCTCATCGGTATAACGTGGACGGGCATTCATCTCTCGACCCGCTTCAGCAGCCAGCTCCTGCTCGCGCTGAGAAATCATCACCAGGCAGTCCCGAAGACCGCCAATAGTCGGTTCTGAAAGGGGGTGCTTTATGCCTGGGCTGGTCGCGGTATCGCGGATAACCTGGGTCAGTACCAGCTTAACTGCCGCCAGAATATTTTCCTCTTTCGATGGGATCTCATCACTCATAAATTTTTCTCCAAAATCATCTATTTCTCTAAATTCTATCTATTGAACGTCATATAAGGGTTGAAGTCGACCCACTTGGGCCTGATTATTGACACTATCAAATTCAAATAGACACATAATTCACATGTTTAGTACTGCCGAAAAACTGCAAGAGTTCCTCTCTCACTTTAAAAAAGCCCAACTCGAAGAGATTCAGCTGAAAGCTGAAGATGGGGACAGTGAGGCCCAATTTCACCTGGGGGCTCTCTTCGCCAATGGTCGCGGGGTAGAATTTAATCTAGATGAGGCGAGTCAATGGCTCACCAAAGCGGCCGATCAGGGTGAATTTTCGGCAATGACCCTGCTGGGCTGGATAGCCATTCAGCAAGAGGATAGTGAATCGGGCAGCAGAGCGATGGACTGGTATCAAAAGGCTGCCGAGGCTGGTGATGTCGATGCCCAATGCTCGATAGGTGATCTACATCTGACGGGAGGTGCGGGTATCGAACCCAACGCCAAAGCGATGCTCTATTGGTATGAGCAGGCGGCCAACCAGCAACACCCTAAGGCTCAATACCAGCTCGGCAAAATGATCTCTGATGGAAAGTTCGTAACCCAAAATGATGAGGCGGCCTTCCGTTGGCTCACCCTTGCGATAATGAATGGGAGTGAACCGGCTCAAAAAGAGCTGCAGCTCCTGACTGCGCGCGTTGGTGACACTCTGACACAAGAGTTTCGTGAGCGCATGATGAATGACTTTCAGCAGACACACTAAGTCATCGAGATGGACGAAACTGAGTATAAAGAGACCTACAAAAAGGTTAACGAGATTCCCTGCACCTTTTCTAAGGCGATCCTGCGTAGATGTTGTGGATGTCGTCACGCTCAGAAGCTGTTATTAGCCGAGAGAGAGGCGATGGCCTGTCTATCTGTCGAGGGACAACTACGATGCGAGAAACTCCTTCCACTGCTACGACAGAAAGCGGCGTTTGCCCTCAAACTGACCCACATAGATGGCAAACTACCCTTTGGTAAAGAGATTAAGGTTCAGTGCGGCTCAATGTTAGGACTACAACAGGAGCTTGAAGCAAATCCGGTTCAGGAGCCAAAAGTTGAAGATATTTACAATCTGATTGATCAGGCTGAAGCGTTCTACGACTCTATTAATAATTTTCCATTTAATGAGATGGTGAGAACTATCAGCCACTTTAAAGCGCGCTAGCAGACTCTTCCTGTGGACTCTCTTTGCCACCTAGTATCGAGGCCCTGAATGCGTCAAAGCGCTCTTTAATAAGCGCCATCGTTTTATCGATATTCTGCTCAACCTCTCCTTCAAGAACCTTCAGTCCATCCAGGATCTCTCGCGCCTCGTTAACTCCCTGCTCAACAGCTCCCGTCATCAGTTCGATAAAAGCATTGACGCTCTCCTCCTGTTCCATCTCTGGATGCTGTTGCTGGTAGGCCGAATAGAAATTTAGCGCAAACGAAGCGATCCGCTCTGCTGTATTTTCCGGGGTAAACTCTTCCGGGTTTTCTGCCGCACGCTCAATGGCCCCCTCTCCCAGCTCAGGCGCCAGAATCTCGTTAATGCTTTCTATCGCACTACGAAACAGAAGATGGAGCGGTTGATTGCCGCTTGATAGGCTCACATCTGCAGAGGCCTCAAGAATCGCCCGGTTCATATCTGCACGAGCACTCTCATGTGCACTGACAGCTGCGCCCCCCTCATGCTTAGCCTTTTTATCAGAATCTTCGGGACGCTCTACCTGTACCGCCTGAGTCCATTCAGCTCTCTGCCCACGGTTGATGATATCCATAATACTCACCTCATCTCTATACCCACACTCAAAGTATAGTTCACCAATCTTAATTCAACAGAGTGGTCATCAGTTCAACTAATCAATCCTCACCACAAGGACATCACACTTGGCATGATGCAGAATACTATCAGCGGTTGAGCCGAGTAGAAGATCTATACCGCGCCAGCCATGCGAACCGATCACAATCAAATCGGTCCCATGTTTATCAGCCTTGTCGATAACTTCATTACGGATAGCCCCCACCTCAACGAAGAGCTGTTCATCCTTTAGTTGATATTTTTCTGCAAGCACCTTGAGTCTGTTTTTTGATGCGCTAACCAGCTCATCGGTCATATCAACACTAAAGGCTAGAGCGCCATCATAGGCTGCATCCATTGCCGGAAAATAATCCACAACATGGATTAGGTTCAGAGCGCCACCATCCTCAATTGCCAGCTCTTGAGCCCTTTCTATGGCACGCTCACTGTGTTCAGAAAAATCGACTGCTACTAATATCTGTTTATAGTTAGCCATCACTGTCCTCCTTTAATCACACATATAGAATAGCTCTAAATTGCCATCGCTGCTCATTGATAACTGACAAATCCCAAGGGCACAAACAACACCGTTCACTTGCATCCCTCGGCAATTGCTCCATGCATTGCTCTACCTTCTGCATCCATGCAGTCGTGCGATCGCGGCATACCTACATCCTGTGGCCGCCGCTCTTTCGCATCCCTGCGATCGCGGCATACCTACATCCTGTAGGCAAAAAAAAGCCCCGAACGAATCGGGGCTTTTTAGTATGGAAAGTTAAGAGATTCCGTAACTGTTCAGATTGCCGCTGGTTGGCTACAAATCAAGGCAAAAAATGTGAGTTTACACATGTAAATAACCATTTTTGAACGTAGCGTTGTAGCCAAGCAGTGGTGAGCTGAATAGTTACTTACATCATGCCGCCCATTCCTCCCATGCCACCCATACCCATATCAGGTGCACCACCACCATCTGAGCTTGGAATCTCTGCAACCATCGCCTCTGTGGTGATCATCAGACCCGAAACAGATGCCGCATTTTGCAGTGCAGAGCGGGTCACTTTAGTTGGGTCAAGGATACCCATCTCGATCATATCGCCATACTCACCTGTCGCTGCGTTATAACCATAGTTACCTTCGCCATTGGCAACGTTGTTGAGTACTACAGAGGCTTCGCCACCTGCATTAGAGACGATTTGACGGAGAGGCTCTTCCATAGAGCGACGAGCAATCTCGATACCGATCTTCTGATCGTGGTTATCACCCTCAAGACCTTCCAGAACCGACAGAGCACGAACCAGCGCAACACCACCGCCAGGAACAACACCCTCCTCAACAGCAGCACGGGTAGCATGCAGCGCATCTTCAACACGGGCCTTCTTCTCTTTCATCTCAACTTCAGTCGCAGCACCGACCTTGATAACGGCAACACCGCCAGCAAGTTTGGCAACACGCTCTTGAAGTTTTTCACGATCATAGTCAGAGGTGGTCTCTGCCATCTGTGCACGAATCTGATCAACGCGTGAGCTGATATCTTCGTGTGCACCAGCACCATCAACCAGAGTGGTGTTCTCTTTGCTGATAACAACCTTTTTAGCTGTACCCAGATCTTCCAGGGTCGCCTTCTCTAGAGAGAGACCAACCTCTTCCGAGATGACCTGACCACCGGTGAGGATAGCGATATCCTGAAGCATCGCCTTACGACGGTCTCCAAATCCTGGCGCCTTAACGGCAGCAACCTTAACGATGCCACGAATGCTGTTTACAACCAGTGTTGCTAGCGCTTCACCATCAACATCCTCAGCGATAATCATCAGAGGTTTACCCGCTTTTGCAACACTTTCAAGGATAGGTAGCAGGTCACGAATGTTAGAGATCTTCTGATCATAAAGCAGGATATATGGAGACTCCATATCGGCAGTCATCGTCTGCTGATTGTTGACGAAGTATGGTGAGAGGTAGCCACGATCAAACTGCATCCCCTCAACCACATCGAGCTCGTTCTCAAAACCAGAACCGTCCTCAACGGTGATAACACCCTCCTGACCCACTTTACCCATCGCCTCAGCGATGATGTTTCCAATCTCTTTATCAGAGTTGGCAGAAATCGTACCGACCTGGGCAATCGCCTGCTCATCTTTGCAGGGCTTAGACATTTCACTCAGTCTACCCACAACAGCGGTCACCGCCTTGTCGATACCGCGCTTGAGGTCCATCGGGTTCATACCCGCAGTCACTGACTTCATACCTTCACGCAGAATGGCCTGAGCCAGTACAGTTGCAGTGGTAGTTCCGTCACCGGCGATATCTGAAGTCTGTGAAGAGACCTCTTTAACCATCTGTGCGCCCATGTTCTCAAACTTGTTCTCAAGCTCGATCTCTTTGGCTACCGAGACACCATCTTTAGTGATGGTTGGTGCGCCAAAACTCTTCTCAAGAACAACGTTACGACCTTTAGGGCCGAGGGTGACTTTTACCGCATCAGCCAGGATATTGACACCTTTCACCATCAGGTGACGGGCATCGGTAGAAAATTTAACTTCTTTTGCACTCATTATTATGAATCCTTAAATCTATATTCGTAGTTAACTTCGTAATCAAACAGGGGCTACTAGCCCTCGATGACGCCCATGATGTCCTCTTCGCGCATCATGAGGAGAGTTTCACCCTCAACCTTTACTTCGGTACCGCCATATTGACCAAAGAGAACCTTGTCTCCGGTCTTTACATCCATAGGACGGACATCACCACTCTCAAGGATTCTGCCTTTACCGGCAGCGATAATTTCACCTTGATTAGGCTTTTCAGTTGCTGAGCCGGGGAGGACGATACCACCCGCACTCATTGTCTCTTCTTCCATACGACGGACCAGAACACGATCATGCAACGGACGAATATTCATACGTTATAGTCTCCTAACTTTATGAATTAATTAAACAAAAATTATATTTTCTAGAAATAATAGAGGTCAGCACAGTTTTAGCACTCACCACCCAAGAGTGCTAATCATAGTGGCTAAATATTAAGAATCAAGCCGAAAAGCTCAAATGAACTCATAATCAAAGAGATTAATCTTCGCGGTGGAACTCACCTTCGATGGTTCTTTGGCTCTGACTCTCTCCATGTGGCGGCTGATGGGTGCGTGGAGAGTCACCAAAATTGGTTGCTGTAGCAAAGACAACCCGACGAATCAGCCGTTCAATCACCCAGCGACGAAGATGGGGCACCAACATCAGAAAGCCGATGGCATCGGTAAAAAAACCGGGGGTGAGCAATAACGCACCACAAAGAAGCAGGATAACCCCTTCAAGCATCACCGTTGTCGGCAGCTCCCCCTGCTGTACCGAACTTTGCAGTCTCGCTAGAGTAGAAAGCCCCTGCTGACGTAGAAGCTGTACACCAACAACAGCAGTCCCAATAACCAGCAGTATGGTGGGTATCGCACCAATCACACCACCCACTGTAATCAGCAGATAGATCTCGAACGCAGGTATCAGAATAAAGATGAGTAACAGCAGTTTAAACAATGGCGAGTTCTCGGTATTGGATCATTCAGTTGAATTAGGGATTCCCCCAATAGACTCGATGGGGATAGGCCGCTAGTATAGCCAAAATTTGGCGTTAACTCTGGTTTATATGAGTGCGCGTTTTAGCCCCTTCAAGCCCTCCTTCTCCTATGAACTTAGTGAGCAGGTTTCGGTCTGAGGTAATGGTGCTCTAGATTGAACACTCTGTGAATCGAGTAGTAATTCACCCAATCTGGAGCAACAGAATAATTGAGAACATAAAAACTGAGAAGAATGCTCACTATGATAAACAGATTAATTCCCCTCCTCTTTACCCTTCTCTCACTCATTCCGCTCTATGGCCATGCCGCATTTGACAATGGTGATGACGAGCTATTAGCGCCAGAGGAGGCCTTTGCTCTGTCAGTCAGCGCTATTGATGACAAAACCATCAATGTAGAGTGGAATGTGGCTGATGGCTACTATCTATATAGAAGCAAGTTCAAGATTATTAGTAATACACCAGGCATCATTCTAGGTGAAGCCCAATTCCCTAAAGGAAAGGTTAAGCAGGATGAGTTCTTTGGTGCCGTCGAAATCTATCGCGGCAAGGTGGCCGCTAAAATTTCGGTATCAGGAGATATTCCTGCCGATGGCATCATTTCCGTCACCGCCACCAGTCAAGGGTGTGCCGATATAGGGGTCTGCTATCCCCCATTCACCGAGAGTCGCGAAGTTAAACTCACCACTATCTCCACCAAACTGAAATCATCTATTGGCAACCTCTCCTCTTTCATCGGCAACCTGGCTGGAGATGAGGATGAGATTCTTGAACCTGATCAGGCCTTCCGTTTTAACGCTTCAATTGTTGATGGTGAGACGCTAAAGGTACGTTGGGATATCACCCCTAAGTATTACCTTTACCGTAACAAATTTGAATTCTCTATCGATAGTGACAACACCTCGTTAGGTCGTTATTCACTGCCTGCTGGAGAGGAGAAGGATGATGAGTTCTTCGGCAAACTGCAGGTCTTTCATAACGAGATGGAGAGCACACTGCCTCTGGTTCGTACCACCACCGAAGCGACAACGATTAATTTAAAGGTCACCTATCAGGGCTGTGCAGAGGCAGGCGTCTGTTATCCACCGATTAAGAAATCGATACAGCTTGCACTGCCGGCTATTGATGCTATTTCAGAAACTTCTGTAGCAGCAACGCCCCCCCCCTCTTCGTCCGACTCTAACGCTGAAGAGTTCGTTTCAGAGCAGGATAGCCTCGCGGCGTCACTGGCAGGAGGTAGCACTCTGGCAACGATAGCCCTCTTCTTCGGCATGGGTCTACTGCTCACCTTCACGCCGTGTGTCTTCCCCATGATCCCGATTCTATCGAGCATTATTGTAGGGCAAGGTGACAGTCTAACAACCCGACGAGCCTTTACCCTATCGCTAGCTTATGTGTTGGCGATGGCGTTCACCTATACCGTTGTTGGCGTTATTGCTGGACTATCTGGAGCAAATCTACAGGTCTTCTTCCAGGATCCTGTCATCCTCTCGATCTTCGCTGTGGTCTTTGTGGCGCTTTCATTCTCAATGTTTGGTTTCTACGAGCTACAGCTCCCCAGTAGCTGGCAGGGAAAACTTTCAGAGATCAGTAACAGTCAGCAAGGGGGCACCCTGACCGGTACTGCCATTATGGGATTCCTCTCTGCGTTGATTGTTGGTCCCTGTGTGACAGCCCCACTCATCGGAGCTCTCATCTATATCAGTCAGACTGGAGATGCGGTTTTGGGTGGACTTGCTCTATTTGCACTCAGTATGGGGATGGGCACACCACTGCTGATTGTAGGAACCTCTGCCGGTAAGCTACTCCCCAGAGCGGGTGGCTGGATGGATTCAGTCAAGGCGGTCTTTGGAGTGATGCTACTTGCTGTCGCAGTATGGATGCTTGAGCGTATTTTGCCTGCATCAATCATTATGGTGATGTGGGCGATGCTGCTGATTATCCCCGCCATCTATATGCATGCTGCCGACTCCCTCCCTGAGGGAAGTTCTGGTTGGTCTCGACTCTGGAAAGGGGTCGGTATTGTGATGCTGGTGCAGGGTATTCTGATTCTGGTTGCCGTTGCTGCAGGCGGTAATGATCCGCTACAGCCACTCAAGGGGATCTCTGGCGGTATGGTGAATAGTTCAGCAACATCTGGCTCTCAAAACAGTCATGTCACCTTTCAAACAATAAAAAGCGTTGATGATTTGGAACGTGCAGTGGCCAAAGCCAATGCAGAAGGCAAAACCGCAATGCTCGATTTTTATGCCGACTGGTGCGTCTCCTGTAAGGAGTTTGAGAAATATACCTTCACCAATCCTGGAGTCATCGCAGCACTCGGAAATACGGTCACTCTACAGGCAGATGTAACTGATAACGATGCAGTTGATCAGGCGCTATTGAAGAAATTTGGAATCATCGGTCCACCAGCCATCCTCTTCTTTGGTCTGGATGGTAAAGAGCGCAAGAACTTCAGGGTTGTTGGCTATATGGAGGCCGATAGTTTTACAGGTCAGGTTAACGGGGCTTTCGCCCAGTAGCAGTTCAAATTTTCGATAGAATTTCTAAAAAAATTCTCGAAATGTGTGGATAACATCCCATTATTGTGTCGCGATCATCTGCGATCTGGACATTTTTAGCGGTTTCGCGCATAATAAACCACGAATAGAGCAGGGGTTGTTACAAACAGATGCGATCTGACACGATCATGTCGCCATACTATCTCCTTCTGCTGATAACAATCATGGTTTAGGGTGCGTTAGTTACCGATGGCAAAAATTCTGCTTCTCAATGGTCCCAACCTCAATCTGCTCGGTCTACGTGAGCCAGATCACTACGGTCAGGATACCCTAGAGAGCATTGAGCAGAGACTCATCGATCAGGCGCAAGCAGCCGGCCACACTTTAGAGACACTTCAAAGTAATGCTGAGCATGAGCTCGTTGAACGTATTCATCAGGCACATACTGACAGTGTAGATGGCATCATCATCAATCCTGCGGCATTCACCCACACCAGTGTTGCGATTCGTGATGCCCTTAAAGGGGTCGATATCCCATTCCTTGAGATTCACCTCTCCAATGTGCACAACCGTGAATCGTTCCGTAAACACTCCTATTTTTCTGATATAGCCTGTGGCGTAATCAGTGGCCTCGGCGCTCACGGTTATGAACTGGCTCTGGCGGCAATTATTCGCCAAATTGACAATAAGTAAAAATATATGACGATTCTATCCATATAGAATCCATCTAAATGAAATGACGAGGTAAACATGGATATAAGAAAGGTTAAAAAACTGATTGAGCTACTCGAAGAGTCGGGAATTGCAGAGATCGAGATTCATGAGGGTGAAGAGTCGGTTCGCATCAGCCGAGCGACTCAAAACACTGCTGTTTTGGCGGCCCCTGTCGCCCCAGCTCCTGTAGCTACAGCACCAGTAGCAGCGGCGCCTGCTGTTGAAGAGGCTGCCGATGATGGCATTCCAGCAGGACATCAGGTCACCTCACCGATTGTAGGAACCTTCTATGGCTCATCTTCACCTGGTGCTAAAGCGTTTGCCACTGTGGGGCAAAGTGTTGCTGCTGGTGATACCCTCTGCATCATTGAAGCGATGAAGATCATGAACCAGATTGAGGCCGATAAGTCGGGCAAAATTAAGGCGATTCTCGCCGAAAATGGTGATCCCATTGAGTTTGGTCAGCCACTGTTTGTTATCGAATAGATAACAGGGGAAAGACTATCATGTTAGATAAGATCGTTATCGCCAATCGCGGCGAGATCGCCCTGCGAATCCTACGCGCCTGTAAAGAGCTTGGTATTAAGACAGTTGCTGTTCATTCCACTGCTGACCGTGATCTCAAGCACGTTCGACTAGCCGATGAGTCGGTCTGTATTGGTCCACCTTCATCGACCGAAAGTTATCTCAATGTGCCGGCGCTGATCAGTGCAGCAGAGGTGACCGATGCTGTAGGAATTCATCCCGGTTATGGATTCCTCTCAGAAAATGCAGACTTTGCCGAACGTGTTGAACAGAGTGGCTTTACCTTTATCGGGCCGAAGGCAGAGACCATCCGAATCATGGGTGATAAGGTCAAGGCTATTGAGGCGATGAAGAAAGCAGGCGTTCCCTGTGTCCCCGGTTCAGATGGTCCTTTAGGTGATGATGCAGACGACAATATGCGCATGGCTAAGGAGATCGGCTATCCCATTATCATCAAGGCGGCCGGTGGCGGTGGTGGCCGTGGTATGCGTGTGGTTCATAGCGAAGCACATCTACTCAGCGCCATATCGCTAACCAAATCTGAGGCCGGTTCATTCTTCGGTAATGATATGGTCTACATGGAGAAGTATCTGGAGAATCCACGTCACGTAGAGATCCAGGTGCTTGCCGATACCCACGGTAATGCCATCCATCTCGGTGAGCGAGACTGCTCCATGCAGCGTCGCCATCAAAAGGTGATTGAAGAGGCCCCAGCCCCTGGTATCAGTGAAGAGCTACGCCAGGAGATTGGCGGTCGCTGTGCCCAGGCCTGTGTCGATATCGGCTATCGTGGTGCCGGCACCTTCGAATTCCTCTACGAGGATGGTGAGTTTTATTTCATAGAGATGAATACTCGTGTACAGGTTGAGCATCCGGTTACTGAGATGATCACCGGTGTCGATATTGTGCGTGAACAGCTACGCATCGCTGCAGGTGAGAAGCTGGCCTACACTCAGGATGATATTGTCATTCGCGGTCACGCTTTTGAGTGTCGTATCAATGCCGAAGATCCGGTCACCTTTATGCCATCACCTGGCAAAATCAGCCGCGTTCATATGGCTGGCGGCCCTGGTGTTCGTGTCGATTCACACATCTATGCCGGTTACACCGTTCCTCCCCATTACGACTCAATGATTGGAAAATTGATCACTCATGGAGAGGATCGAGCAACAGCTATTGCTCGTATGGAGACGGCTCTGACAGAGACTTTGGTAGAGGGCATTAAAACTAACATCCCACTTCATCGTGAGCTGTTTAAGGATGCCAACTTCCGCGCTGGGCAAACCAATATCCACTACCTTGAGAAGAAACTCGGACTGTAACAAGCTCCTTTTTTTGGCTCCTGAAGAAGCCACATATTTGCCAGAATAGTTCTGGCGAATATGTGGCTTTTTCAGCTCTATAATCCTACCAATTAAACTAAGGCAACTTAAATATATGTTATGGCAGCAGTTAATTTATCCCGTCTCATCTGATGATGCTGATGCGTTATCAGATCTACTTGCAGAATCTGGTGCCGCCGCAGTGACGATGAAAGATGCTGCCGATGAACCACTGTTTGAGCCACCGATTGGCACTACCCCACTCTGGAATAATACTCTGGTCATTGCTCTCTTTAATGAAGAGACAGATCTGGGACCAATAACAGCAGCAGTGAGCCAGAGTTGGAGTCCCAGACAGCTTCCCGAACCACAGATTCAGCAGCTCCCCGATCAGGTATGGGAAAGGAGCTGGATGGATGGTTTTGAGCCGATGCAATTTGGCCAGAATTTGTGGATTGTACCGAGCTGGTTTGATGAGCCTAATCCTGAAGCGGTCAATATTAAACTCGACCCTGGACTCGCTTTTGGAACAGGGACCCATCCCACCACCCGACTCTGTCTTGAATGGCTTGATGGAAACGCCATTCCCAAACAGGTGGTCGATTACGGTTGCGGCTCAGGAATTCTAGCAATTGCTGCGGCACTCCTTGGTGCCGAGAAAATTGAGTGTATCGATACAGACCCACAAGCACTGCAGGCGACAGTTGCAAACGCTGAGCGTAATGATGTTGCCGATAGACTTCAGACCACACTACCAGAACAACAGAGCGGCCAACCGGTGCAGCTACTTGTTGCCAATATCCTGGCAGGGCCACTGGTCGAACTGGCTCCTAAACTTGCCAAACTGGTAAAGAGTGGTGGAGATATTGTCCTGTCAGGTATTCTGCAGGAGCAGTGGCAACAGGTTTCTGAGGCCTACCGGCCCTGGTTTGAAATGGAACCACCAACAGAGATTGATGGCTGGGTTCGCCTACATGGCACCCGTCTATCTAACAAGTAAAAAAAACGCCCAACTAAAAATTAATCTGGTTGGGCGCTTCGTTCTGTCTCACAAAGCTCTATTCAATTTTGAAAGAGGAGACCGTATTATCAAGTCTCTGAGATAGGGTGGAGAGTTCCATTGTTGAGTTGACAATCTCCTGTACGCTACCAGAGTTACGAATATTCACATCACTAATATTATTGGTATTGCGACTCACCTCTTCTGCCACCGTGCTCTGCTCCTCTGCAGCCGCAGCAATCTGAGTGCTCATGTCAGAGATAATATTGACCGCATCGGTAATCTCATTGAGGCTGTCACGGGCGTTAAGTACATAGTCAACACTCTGCCTGGTCTTCTCTTTACCGGCTTCCATCACCGATACCGCATGCGCCGCACCACTCTGTAACTGCTCAATCATCGACTGGATATCTCCTGTGGCATCCTGGGTACGAGATGCCAGCGTACGAACCTCATCGGCAACCACCGCAAATCCGCGCCCCTGTTCACCGGCACGCGCTGCCTCAATGGCGGCATTAAGCGCCAGCAGGTTTGTCTGGTCGGCAATACTACGTATCACCTCAAGAATGGTACCGATACTCTCGCTATCCTGCTCTAACTTGTGGATCGCATCAGCTGCACTATTTACGCTATCGGCCAGAGACTCGATGGAGTTCACCGTGTCGTGTACCACGTTTTTGCCATTATTAGCCGCTACATCCGCACCACGGGCAGACTCAGCAGCCTTTGATGCGTTAATGGCGACCTCTTTGGCATTTGCCGACATCTCAGTCACAGCAGATGCGACCTGTTCCGTCTCCATCTGTTGCTGCTCCACTGAGACCATGGTGCTACTGGTGACACTACTCATGGAGCTGGCACAGCCATTAAGCTCTGAAGCGGCACCGGTAATATCCTTCACCATATCTCGTAGCTGGTGTTTCATCGAACTAATATTGCGTCCAAGTTCTCCAAGTTCATCATGACGGGCATCTATAGTACGCACCCGGGTCTCAAAATCGCCATGTCCCAACAGCGTAAATTCGCCACCCATCTCCTTCATCGCCTTGAGGATAGTCATGACGAGAAAGACGAAGAAACCAAAGATAACCATCATCACTGTGCCCGAAAAGATGATGACCCAGTTGGTGACATCTTTAGTCGCACTTAACTCTACCCAGGAGATCTCAACGCCACTCTCAAGTTCAGCCAACAGGGAATCCACCTTTTCGTTGATTGTTGCCGCAACACCATCAAACTCGGCCATCACCTTATTACCGCCAGCAGGCCCATGATCAACATAGCTCTGAGCCATCCGCCTGCCAGTCTCAAAATATGGCGGGAAAGCTGCAGTCACTTCACCCAGTATTCCATTGAGCTCAGGATTTAACTCATTGAGTCTCTCTGCAACACGATAAAACTCATCCGCATTATTCTGTGCCTCATCAAAACCATCATTCAGACCATCCTGTCCTCTGGTGGCACTAATATCGGTCAGCCACTGCTGCACCTGGACGGTATGAAATTTGAGACGATGCGCCAGTATAATTCCGGGGTACTCCTTCTCCATCAACTTAAACTCTTTCTCAGATGCCACACTACTCTGATAGAGCATAAATGATGCTGAGACGAGTAAAATTGCTACGAAGGCAATCAGTATGATCTTGACCTTGCCATCGATTGATTTGATATCCATGAGCACTCCCGGAAATGTCGTTTTTATATCGCGCAAGACTAGCTCATAACCGGCCCAAATAAAACCGACTGTTTTAATCTGTTTCTATGCCAAAGCCACGCAGTTCGGCATTGATATCTTTTTCCAATTTGGAGTTAGCACAATTGGGATCAGCTAGTTAGAATAGCCGGAGATGATTACCCAGTGCCCAAGCTGTCAAACCCGCTTTAGATTACCTCTCGATCAGGTCGCCTCCTCTCGTGGTGAGGTTCTATGTGGCGAGTGTCGCGCCCAATTTAACGCTTTGGACTATCTGGTTATCGAAGATGGACTCAAACCCGGCAAACCGACTCTGACTGATCGGGCATCAAAGAGTGATGAGGCGAAAAGTAGCAATACGCTGTTTTTACCTATAGATGAAGATGTTATTGCCAACCTGCTCTCTGACGGAACCCTGCCCGCAACCGAAAAACCTGCAGAAGGGGAAATTGAATCTCACCAGGAGGATATTGAACTCCCCCCTCAGCTTACCCCGATCCCTCAATCCACCACCCCCACTTTCACCGATACCCTGATCCAGCAGGCCCT
>JAPHSO010000277.1 GCA_026193675.1 Gammaproteobacteria bacterium
ACAGTTCTTCCGCCATAAGCTGCGATGGTTGCGGATGTCTTTCTGTATCCCGAGGCTTTATCGCCTGGAGTTTGACCTTTGGCATTTCGTGAGTTGGGACTAGCTCCATACTGTAATAACACTTCTACGATGGTATAAC
Organism: Gammaproteobacteria bacterium; assembly: GCA_026193675.1. GTDB lineage: Bacteria > Pseudomonadota > Gammaproteobacteria > Thiohalomonadales > Thiohalomonadaceae > JAOTST01. Next base: position 140 of record JAPHSO010000277.1, read on the forward strand.
GCCCTTCAGATGCAGCAAGATGTAGTGCAGTATCACCATCAACATCTTCAACATCTGGATCAGCGCCAGCTGATAGCAACTGCTTTAATGTCGCTTTGTAAGCTTTAGAGGATGCTACATGAACAGCAGTCCAGTCATACTTATCTTGTTGCTTATTAAGATTGGCACCAGATGCAATAAGGTATTTAATGACCTCTTTTGTTTCCGTCTTGGTTTTTGCTGCTGTATAAATAGCAGAAATCCCATCTGAGTTTGTAAAATCTGGGTCAGCACCAGCGGCTAGTAATGATTTAACTGCATCAGCATGTCCGTTGTTTGCAGCCGCTGTTAGTGGCGTCCAACCGTTATAAGCGTAAAAGTCGACCTCGGAACCAGCTGCAACCAGGAAGTCAATCATCTTTGCGTAGCCATTAGTAGCTGCTTTGTATAGCGCTCTACTTTTAGTTGAGTTGGCTTGATGGATGTCTGCACCGGCGGCCAGTAATAACATTGCAACTTCAGGGTTATCCTGATCTCCAGCGGAAACGATAGCAAATTCACCCTCTTTAGAGGGTTTATTTGGATTAATGTTTGCGGCAAGAAGAATTTTAACTATTTCTACATGGCCTTTTTCTGCTGCAGATACTAATGATGATGGGCCTGCCTCTTCAATATTTAATCCTTTTGCAATAAGGATTTGAACTACCTCAGCATGACCATTTGCTGCGGCAATTGTTAAAGGAGATTTACCATCAAGCTCTAACTTAGCTCCCCTAGCCAGTAGGAGATTAATTATATCCATATTACCTATGCCAGCCGCTTCGTATAGTGGGCTATGCCTGTTGTTCTGTAACTGATTGGCATCAGCACCAGCATCAAGTAACAGCTTAACTGCTTTCTTGTTCCCTGTTTTTGAGGCCATTACAACAGGGTATTCGCCATATTTTGTGGTTATATTTGGATCAGCATTTTGCTGAAGCAGGAAACTGATCATTTCTATATTTTGTGACTTTACAGCTACATGAAGTGCATTTTGTCCAAAATCATCAAGTTTATTAACCTTACCGTCAGATTTTAGTGCTTTTTTCATAGCGACCATATCATTGCTAGAAGCTGCTTTAGTCAGCTGTGACATTGAGGCTCCACAACCTTGCAGAAGAGTGATGCCGAGTAGAATTATGATAAAAGATATAACTCTTGATATGGAAAAATGATTGTTACCCATTATTTTCAAAGCCCCTTCGTTGCTCTTGTTTGTTGTTTTTGTGGAACAACGATATATATAAAATTTAATTTTGTGATAAAAGCGCTCCGTAATAAATGGAGCATATGGAATTAGTCAGGATATTGAATTAAAGGGAGCAATTGCTCCCTTCATATCTATTAATCACTAGGTTAGAAACTAGTCACACTTGATATTTTTTGCCGAATCTCGAACCAGTCCGTTATAGGCATAGATGGTCCAGTCAACAGTACCTCTACCATTTCTCACTTTGTCATTTCTAACAGAGCACTTATCACTATAACCACCATCACAACTGGTGACCTGGGCACAGCCAGACAGATACCTCTTTCTGTCTGATGCATACTCAAAATCATATTTAGCGCAAAGACTTCCAGATCTACAATAGAGTGTTCCACTGGCCATCTTCTTTTTTGCGGCACCTGTATCTTCACGTGCACACATGTCGGCGAGATCACCCATGCCCATTTCACGCATCATGCTATCGGCACTTTTACCTGCGCTTTCAGCCATCACCTCCATGGAGGCACAGCTTTCGGCAATACTGGAAGCGAATAGGTTAGTGCTGATAAATGATGAAAGTAGCAGCGTTAGCAAATATATCTGTTTCATTTTATGTCCTGTTTATTTTTGTAATTATTCTAGTTGTGTAGGTTTTAATCGCCGCTTGGCTCTTCTCCGCCCATTTCACGAATTTCATCCGTTACCGTTCGCACAAGATCTTCAGCAATAGAAC
>JAPHSO010000088.1 GCA_026193675.1 Gammaproteobacteria bacterium
AATCCCCACACTCCCCCCAACAAAGCCGCATTGCAGACTCTACAAAGCATATTCGGTTATGAGGACTATCGCCCGCATCAGCAGGAGATAATCGAAAACCTGATTGCCGGTGGCGATGCGTTGGTTTTGATGCCGACAGGTGGGGGAAAATCGCTCTGCTATCAGATCCCTGCGATGGTGCGAGAGGGGGTGGGGATTATCGTCTCGCCTCTGATTGCGCTGATGAAGGATCAGGTCGATGCGCTGCGTCAGAACGGGGTGCGTTCGGCCTTTCTCAACTCCACCTTAAGTCAGGATGAGGCCCGTCAGGTGGAGGATGCGCTCTACAGCGGCGAGCTGGACCTGCTCTATGTGGCACCTGAGCGGCTGATGTTGCCACGGATGCTGGAGCTGATTGATCGAATCTCTGTCTCACTGTTTGCCATTGATGAGGCACATTGTGTCTCACAGTGGGGTCATGATTTTCGACCTGAATATGTGCAGCTATCGGTACTGCATGAACGTTTCCCGCAGATCCCACGAATCGCTCTGACCGCCACTGCAGACAATGCGACCCGTCGCGAGATTATTGAGCGTCTGGCGTTAGGAGATGCACAACAGTTTATCAGCGGCTTTGACAGGCCCAACATCCGTTATCGCATCAGTGAAAATAGTGGCAACGCCCGCGACCGGTTGCTGCGCTTTATACGTAATGAACATGACGGCGAGGCTGGGATTGTCTACTGCCTGTCACGCAAACGGGTGGATGATGTGGCGGCCTGGCTGGAATCCAAAGGGATGACAGCGCTGCCGTACCATGCCGGACTGCCACCACAGGAGCGCCAGCATAATCAGGAGCGTTTCCTGCGAGAGGAGGGGGTGATTATCGTCGCCACCATCGCCTTTGGCATGGGAATCGATAAGCCCGATGTGCGCTTTGTGGCCCATCTCAATCTACCCAAGAGTCTGGAGGCCTACTACCAGGAGACGGGACGCGCCGGACGTGATGGCCTGCCCGCCGATGCCTGGATGGTCTACGGGCTGCAGGATGTGATCACTCTCAAACAGATGCAGGCCACCTCTGATGCACCGGAGGCGATTAAGCGTATCGAACACCATAAACTCGATTCAATGCTCGGCCTCTGTGAGCTGACCACCTGCCGGCGTCAGGCGCTTCTACGCTATTTTGGAGATGAGCAGGATGAGCCCTGTGGTAACTGTGACACCTGTCTGGAACCACCCGAGACCTGGGAGGCGACCACCGCCGCACAGAAGGCGCTCTCCTGTGTGCATCGTACCGGTCAGCGGTTTGGGGTCACCTATCTGGTCGATATTCTGTTGGGTAAGGATAGTGAACGTGTCAGCCGCTTTGGTCATAACAAGGTGAGCACATTTGGTATCGGTGGTGAACTCAATCAGAGTGAGTGGCGTGACCTCTACCGGCAGCTGATCGCACGCGGTCTGTTGGCGGTCGATCTTGAAGGACATGGCGGCCTGAATCTGACAGAAGAGAGCCGTCCAGTGCTGCGCGGAGAGCAGCCGCTACATCTGCGTAAATTTTCTCGCAAGGGCAAGGCGAAGAGTCGTGAGCGCAAGAGCAACCGTTTTGCCGACAAAGGGCAGGGCAAGTTGTGGGAGGCGCTGCGCAGTCGTCGTCAGCAGTTGGCAGACGAGCAGGGGATTCCCGCCTATATGATCTTTCATGATGCCACCCTGGCAGAGATGGTTGAGAACCGTCCGGAAACGCTCGATCAGCTTTCAAATATTTCCGGTGTGGGTGAACGTAAGTTGGAGGCCTATGGCGAACCATTTCTCGATCTGCTCAATGAGTACCGTAATTTTGAGGATGATAGTCAGTCAGATACCGAAGAGGAGACCCTGCAGCTATTTCGTCTCGGGATGGATGTGGCAGCGATCGCAACACAGCGCGACCTTAAACCCACCACTGTCTACAGCCACCTGGCTAAAGGGATAGCGCTGGGTGAGGTGCCCCTAAAAGAGGTGGTGCAGCTAGAGGATTACCAACTGGAGTCGATTCGTAACGCCATCGAATATAACGATGGCGGCAGGCGGCTGAAGCCGGTGTTTGAATCTCTGGAGGGGGAGTTCCCCTATGAGATATTGCGCTGTGTTCGAGCCGATATGGCCGGATAATCGCTACTTAATCACTACAGGGTAAACTCTGGATCCATCATTGCGATAAAGCGCTTGGCCTGCGGCGAGAGAAACTTACCCTTGCGTAATACGATGCCGTAACTGCGCTGTGGAAAGTATTCACTCAGGGGAATCCTGGCGACCTTGTCACTGTCGGTGAGGCAGACATCGGTGACGATGGAGATCCCCAATCCGAGTGACACATACTTTTTAACGATCTCCCAACCGCCGGCCTCAAGCGCCACCTCATAGCTGGCGTTATTCTGCTTAAAGACCAGATCAACCATTCTCCAGGTACTCAGATGGCGTGGCGGCAGGATGAGACCATATGGGCTGATCTCTTTCAGAGAGACACTCTTACGACCGGCCAGTGGGTGGTCGAGTGGTGTGATCAGGTAGGGATCAAAATTCATACTCGGGCTGTACTCAATATCATCTGGCACTTCGAGCATTGAGCCGACCGCAAAGTCGGCCTCATCGGCACGCAGCATGGTCATCCCATCACGTCCGGTCACATTGTGTAGTTTGATCTTAATCTTGGGGTGGGCCTTGGCGAACTGGGTGATCGCATCGGGCAATATATAAAGGATGGTCGATTCACCAGCGGCAATATTAATTTCACCACTCTCTAGAGAACCGAACTGGGCCGCAAAACTGTCGGGTAGTTTGTCGATCCCCTCAACCAGTGGATCAGATAGCTGGTAGAGCATCTCACCCTCAGGAGTGAGGCTGATGTGTGGACCACGGCGCTCAAATAGCTTGATCTCCATATCCCGCTCAAGCGCCTGAATCTGCAGTGTGACAGAGGGTTGGCTTAAAAACAGCGCCTCAGCCGCCTGGGAGATACTTCCGGCACGGGCGGTATAACAGAAGGCGCGCAGCTGTTTGAGGCGGTTCTGTTTGTAGTAGATCGGTGATTCCATCTTTCTCTCCAGTCGGTTCATCAGTAGAGCCGCCCCACATTACGCAGTAGCAAAAGCTCTCCTATATAGATAGCGCTCAATCTCAGCCTATCTGATTCAGATAATAGTCCAATAATTGAAAAATTAATACTGATTATACGAATTATAAAAACTAATACTAAACATTGAAATAATTAACTGTTCCTATGATAAATCACCTTGTACCTTATAGTGAATTCGAATTGAATTGGTTTTTTTAATAGTAGACTAAAGCAGGAGGTTATTCGTTTATGACAAGTTTCGAACAGATGATCATCGTCGCCTGTTTTATGGGAGCCCTCGGACTTCTACTTGCCTCTTTGCTCGCCTATGCCAATCGTCGCCTCTATGTCTATGAAGATCCCAAGATTGATGAGGTGGATGATATGTTGCCTCACTCTAACTGCGGTGCCTGTGGCACACCGGGCTGTCGCCCCTTTGCGGAGATGCTGGTTGAGGGCACCGTGACACCGGGCCAGTGTACCGTCAACTCTGCCGAGATGAATGTCGCCATTGCCGATTTTCTCGGAGTCGATGTGGGCAATGTTGAAAAGCAGGTGGCCCGTCTCGCCTGCGCCGGTGGCTCTCATGTCGCCTATACCCGTGCCCGTTATGAAGGGCTTAAAACCTGCCGAGCCGCTGCACTGGTTTCCGGTGGTGGAAAAGGGTGCACCTGGGCCTGCATCGGTCTTGGAGATTGTGAAATCTCCTGCGATTTTGGGGCGATTCATATGGATCCCTACGGTCTACCGGTGGTCGATACCGACAAATGTACCGCCTGTGGTGACTGTGTTGAGGCCTGTCCCAAGATGCTCTTTTCACTTGAGCCCATCAGTCACCGTCTGTGGGTCGCCTGTAAAAGTCTTGATAACGCCGATGAGGCAGAGGCCGATTGTGATGTCACCTGTAACGCCTGCGGCCGTTGTGCCGCCGATGCCCCTGAGGGGTTGATCACCATTAAAAACAATCTTGCCGTTATCGATTACGCCAAAAATGCACTCTCATCCCGAGTGGCTATTGAGCGCTGCCCAACCGGAGCAATCGTCTGGCTTGATGAGGTGAATGGTGTGGTTAAGGGGGTCGGTGCCAGAAAGGTGATTCGTCGGGAGCCACTACCTCGTGGTTAGTTATCAGACAGGGGGCGGAGTCGCTGCAAAATCGAAGCAGAGCTCAATCCTGGCACCACGAATAAAAAAGCTATCAAGGTTATCCGCTGGACGACTCCGAACCCGGGTAACCCAGAGATTATAAAAATTGAGATGAGAGAGAGTTAACAGATGAATAAGAAGGCAGCTACATTTAAGTATCCCGGTAACCGTCAGGCGATGGATGGAAACACCGCCGTCATTATGTGTGAACGGGAGTCCTCCGATGCGGCAGGCGCCTATCCCATAACCCCCTCGACTCAGATGGGAGAGTACTGGTCTGAGGAGGCAAGTAATGGCCATATCAATATCTCTGACCGTCCGCTGATCTTTATTGAACCTGAAAGTGAGCATGCAGCGGCAGCGGTCACAGCGGGCTTGGCGATGACCGGCTTGCGCTCAACCAACTTTTCATCGGCGCAGGGTGTCGCCTTTATGCACGAGTCGCTCTACACAGCATCGGGCAAGCATCTTCCCTATATTCTGAATATCGGTTGCCGTGCGATCACCAAGGCGAGCCTTAATGTCCACTGTGGCCATGATGATTATCACAGCGTTGATGACACAGGATTTTTCCAGGTGATGGCGAATGGTGCTCAGGGTGCCGCAGACCTTAATATCATCTCTCATAAAATTTCTGAACTTTCCCTGATTCCCGGCATCGTTGCGCAGGATGGATTCCTGACCACCCATCTGATTGAATCGATTCAGGTCCCTGAGCGAGAACTGATTAAAGAGTTCCTCGGGCGTCCGGATGACATTATCGATACACCAACCCCTGCACAAAAGATGTTGTATGGTGAGAAGCGTCGTCGTATTCCGGCCATCTGGGATGTTGATAATCCAATGACCTCAGGCAGTGTGCAGAATC
>JAPHSO010000054.1 GCA_026193675.1 Gammaproteobacteria bacterium
CCAGGGAATATCTAATCTTAGAGAAATTGCTGATTGCAGAGGATTAACAGGTGTAAGTTCATTGACGGGAAACGGAACAGCATTGGCGGCATCAAGGGAAGAGTATAAACCAGGCAGCATATGCGTTATTCTTGTGCCGAAAGAAAATGATGCCATTTACGGAATGGCAAGAGCTTACCAGATGTTTGCTGAAGAGCACCGTGAGTCGGTAAGTATATACCGTGATATTGATGAGGCGTTAAACTGGATAACTGATAATAATATTCTTGAAGTAGAAGCTTTAAAAGAACTCATCAATAAGGCATAACGAAATAATCGGGGTCAGGACACAATAGTTTCTAATATCGTTCTCAGCCCCCGATTATTTAATATTTCCCCTGTTTAGCCTCCTGATGACAGGAGTCGCATTGCACCATACTCTTTCCCTTTGTTGCGTTATCTAACTGTTGGTGCATTCTTACAAAATAGGGTGTCTTGGTGATCTGGATAACAGCGGGACCGGCACTTAGAGACTCTAGTATTTTGTATGAGATTTCGTCATTCACATGGCCTGCGGAATTATCCAGTAGGTAGCGCATCATGGTTCTTTTTTCTACGGCTGTGAGTTTTAGCTTCTCGCCAAAATGGGTATCTGTACCGGTCATGATCTTTTCCCAGGAGCTGGTGGGCAGAAGGCCCGGTTGAAATGGAAAATGGCAGCTGCCACAGAGCTGATTATATTGTTGTAATTCCACAGCTGAGACACCCGGTTCTCTTTCATTTGACCACCCCACGCCACCATCAGCCGGGGAGGTGAGTGGATAAATACTAACGGCCAGGATGCCGATGAATTTAATAATGGTTAGCAGGTTTTTCACGAAAATCACCAATACAGTAGGGAGTGTCTCTAAGTGTATCGGTACAACCTTAATTGAAGCTGAATTTTGGGTGCTGCGTATTCGGGAATGAGCAGAATGAATTGAGAGGGCGGTAAAATAAATCTCCCCTACATCAACGGTGCGCGATGAGATAGAATTAGCCACCTATTTAATGCTGCCCAACCTAAAGAATATTCATGTTAGATCCTAAGATTTTCCGTACCCAGCTGGCTGAGACCGCTGAACAGCTTGCACGTCGTGGTTTTACCGTTGATGTGGCCACCATTGAGGCACTAGAGGTGGAACGCAAAACCATCCAGACTCAGACTCAGGATCTACAGAGTGAGCGTAACAGCAGCTCCAAGGCGATCGGTAAGGCGAAGGCGGCCGGTGAGGATATTCAGCCGCTGCTTGATGCGGTAGCCAATTTGGGCGGTCAGCTGAAGGAGGCCGAGGGCCGCCTGAGCGAGATTCAGGATGAGTTGAACGCCATTTTGATGGGCATCCCCAATATCCCCGACGAGAGCACTCCAACCGGTGACAGTGAAGATGACAATGTCGAGATTCGCAAATGGGGTGAGCCACGTCAGTTCGATTTTGAGCCTAAGGACCATGTCGACCTGGGGGAAGCGGTGGGACAGCTCGACTTTGATACCGCCTCCAAACTGACCGGTTCACGCTTCAGTGTGATGACCGGCCCGTTGGCGCGTATGCATCGTGCATTGATTCAGTTTATGTTGGATCTGCACACCGACCAGCATGGTTACAAAGAGAGTTATGTCCCCTATATCGTCAATGCCGATTCTCTGCGTGGCACCGGCCAGCTACCCAAATTTGAAGAGGATCTCTTCGCTGTGGGCACCGATAACGAGATCCCCTACTATCTGATCCCCACTGCGGAGGTGCCTGTAACCAATATGGTGCGTGACACCATTATTGATGCGAAGGATATGCCGCTGAAGTTTACCGCCCATACCCCATGCTTCCGTTCTGAGGCGGGCTCTTATGGTCGCGATACCCGTGGCATGATTCGTCAGCACCAGTTTGAAAAAGTAGAGATGGTGCAGATTGTTGCACCTGAGGGGTCAATGGATGTGCTTGATGAGCTGACCGGCCACGCCGAGAAGGTGCTACAGCTTCTCAAGCTTCCCTATCGTGTGCTCGATCTCTGTACCGGTGATATCGGTTTTTCTGCCTGCAAGACCTATGACCTTGAGGTGTGGCTACCGGGCCAGCAGAAGTATCGTGAAATCTCATCATGCTCGCTGTTCCGTGATTTCCAGGCGCGCAGAATGCAGGCCCGCTGGCGTAATCCTGAAACCGGCAAGCCTGAGTTGGTGCACACCATCAACGGTTCTGGACTCGCAGTCGGTAGAACACTGGTTGCGGTGATGGAGAACTATCAGCAGGCTGATGGCTCTATTGAAGTGCCTGAGGTGTTACAGCCCTACATGGGCGGAAAAACCGTGATTTCCGCTAACAATTAAGAGCTAAATTTTAGATGTAAGGGGTCGGAGTCAAATTGGAGCAAGGCTCCTCATTTTTATATTAGGTTCCACCAATTTGACACCGACCCCTGGACTAAACAACTAACATTATCTGAACGGATATAAACAATGAAACAGCTTCTTCTTTTATTACTCTCCATCACCTCTTTTAGTGCATGGGGCTGTTATGACCGCTCAATGAGTGAGACAGAGAACCTGAGCAACTGTACTCAGTTGGCAGAGCAGGGGAAGGCATCGGCACAGGGGACGCTTGGTGCGATGTACTATGCCGGCAAGGGGACAGAGCAGGATTATGTACAGGCCGAAAAATGGTTTAGAAAAGCGGCCGAGCAGGATTATGCACTATCACAGCAGTCTCTGGCACGCATGTACGCTCTGGGGCATGGTGTCACTAAAGATCTGAAAGAGTCGGTCAAGTGGTATCGCAAGGCGGCTGAAAATGGGCTGCCATCAGCGCAGGGGCAGATGGGCGTTATCTATGTGACCGGTGATGGGGTTGAGATGGATACCATTGAGGCCTACAAATGGGCGGTTATCGCTGTCGCAAATGGTCATCAGCAATCGGCTGACTTTAGAGACAATGTCGCCAAGAGCATGAGCTCCGACCAGATTGTTGAGGCGGTTGCACGTGCCAAAGCGTGGAGGGAATCGCGTAAAAAATAATCTGGAAGGGGGCGGAGTCAAATGGGGATAGACTCCTAATGTGAGATGAAAGATTCAACCCATTTGACTCAGA
>JAPHSO010000351.1 GCA_026193675.1 Gammaproteobacteria bacterium
CTCGGCTGGAAAGAGTATGAGATGGAGGTGGTGCGTGACCACAAGGACAACTGCATCATCATCTGTTCCATCGAAAACTTCGATCCAATGGGCGTTCATACCGGTGACTCAATCACTGTGGCTCCTGCCCAGACGCTCACCGATAAAGAGTATCAAATCATGCGTAACGCCTCGCTGGCGGTACTGCGTGAGATTGGTGTAGACACTGGTGGTTCAAATGTTCAATTTGCCATCAATCCCGCTGACGGACGGATGACCATCATTGAGATGAACCCTCGGGTATCCCGCTCATCAGCACTTGCATCAAAAGCGACCGGTTTCCCCATCGCCAAGGTGGCGGCCAAGCTGGCGGTCGGTTATACCCTTGATGAGTTGACCAACGATATTACCGGTGGCGCCACTCCTGCCTCGTTCGAGCCATCGATCGACTATGTGGTGACCAAGATTCCACGTTTCACCTTTGAGAAGTTCCCCAATGCGGATTCTACCCTCACCACCCAGATGAAATCGGTGGGCGAGGTGATGGCCATTGGTCGTTCACAGCAGGAGTCTCTACAGAAGGCGCTGCGTGGCATGGAGATCGGTGTTGACGGCTTTGATGAGATGGTTGATCTCAGTGATGAGACCGCTATTGAGACCATTCGCCGAGAGATCCGTCGCCCCAGCGCTGAGCGGATCTTCTATGTTGGTGATGCCTTCCGCTCAGGCATGACGCTCGAGCAGGTGCATGAGCTAACTCATATCGATCCCTGGTTCCTGGTACAGATTGAAGAGCTGATTAAACTTGAGGCCGAAGTGCGCGAGAAGGGTGCTGCCGACCTTGATAAAGATTTCCTGTTTAAACTCAAGCGCAAAGGCTTCTCAGACCGTCGTCTGGCAAAGCTGCTGGGTCTGCGTGAAGGTGAGATGCGCAAGCTGCGTCACGAATTTGATATTCGTCCTGTCTATAAGCGGGTTGATACCTGTGCCGCTGAGTTCTCCACCTCAACAGCCTATATGTACTCCACCTATGAGGAGGAGTGTGAGGCAGAGCCATCTGATAAAGATAAAATTATGGTTCTCGGTGGTGGCCCCAATCGAATCGGACAGGGTATCGAATTTGACTACTGTTGTGTTCACGCCGCTCTGGCGATGCGTGAAGATGGCTATGAGACCATTATGGTCAACTGTAATCCAGAGACCGTTTCAACCGACTATGACACCTCGGATCGACTCTACTTTGAGCCGCTCACACTGGAAGATGTGCTTGAAGTCATCGACCTTGAGAAGCCGAAGGGCGTCATTGTTCAGTATGGTGGTCAAACGCCTCTTAATCTGGCTCGTGATCTCGAGGCGGCCGGTGCACCAATTATCGGTACCTCACCAGACTCTATCGATCTGGCCGAGGATCGTGAACGTTTCCAGAAGATGATCGACAAGCTTGGTCTGCGTCAACCTCCTAACCGCACTGCGCGTAATCCTGAGGATGCGGTGCGTCTGGCTGAAGAGATCGGTTATCCCCTGGTTGTGCGCCCATCATATGTATTGGGTGGAAGGGCAATGGAGATCGTCTTCAACGAGGCTGAGCTACGCGTCTATATGCGTGATGCGGTGAAGGTCTCGAATGATTCCCCCGTTCTGCTGGATCGCTTCCTTGATGATGCGATTGAGGTTGATGCCGATGCCATCTGTGATGGTGAGAATGTTCTGATTGGTGGCATCATGGAGCATATTGAGCAGGCGGGGGTTCACTCGGGTGACTCTGCCTGTTCACTACCGCCCTATAGCCTCTCTGCAGAACTGCAAGATGAGCTGCGTCGCCAGCTGACCGCCATGGCCAAAGAGCTGAAGGTGGTGGGTTTGATGAATACCCAGTTTGCCATCAAGGGTGATGATGTCTATGTGTTGGAGGTCAATCCACGCGCATCGCGTACAGTTCCATTTGTATCTAAGGCGACGGGCCGTCCATTGGCTATGGTTGCTGCGCGCTGTATGGCAGGCCAGAGTCTTGAGTCACAAAATGCACTCAATGAGATTGTGCCACCCTACTTTTCAGTTAAAGAGGCGGTCTTCCCCTTTATTAAATTCCCCGGTGTTGACCCAATTCTCGGCCCGGAGATGAAATCGACCGGCGAGGTGATGGGTGTTGGTCGTACCTTTGGTGAGGCCTACAACAAATCACAACAGGGAGCCGGTATCACTCTACCGATGGGTGGACGGGCCTTTATCAGTGTGCGTGATGGCGATAAGCCTGCAGCAATACGTGCAGCCTCTGAACTGGTTGAGCTCGGTTTTGATGTGGTCGCTACTCGCAGTACAGCGATTGCGATTCAGGAGGCAGGTGTCGCTTGTGAACAGGTTAACAAGGTGACTGAAGAGCGTCCCCATATCGTTGATATGATCAAAAACGATGAGATCAGCTTTATCGTCAACACGACGGATGACAGACAGGCTATAGCTGACTCTTATCTGATTCGCCGTGAGGCATTGCAACACAAAGTAACCTACACTACGACATTGGCCGGTGCACTGGCGATGATCCGTGCAATGAATAAACGCGAGCAGACTGACGTCAATCGACTTCAAGATCTGCATCAGGAGCTGAATTGATGGATAAGGTACCAATGACCCTTAAGGGGGCTGAGGCGATTAAAGCTGAGCTTGATCAACTCAAATCTGTTGAGAGGCCTGCCGTGATCAAGGCGATTGCTACTGCACGTGAGCATGGCGATCTTAAAGAGAATGCTGAATACCATGCCGCCCGCGAACAGCAGGGCTTTATTGAGGGACGTATTCAGGATATCGAAGGCAAACTCTCAAATGCCCAGATTATCGATCCGACAGCGCTAAATGCGGGAGACCGTATCGTTTTTGGTGCCACGGTTGAGCTGCTTGATGTAGAAAATGATCAGGAGGTGACCTACCAGATCGTTGGGGAAGATGAGTCAGACATCAAAGCGGGCAAGATTTCGGTAACATCACCTATCGCCAGAGCGCTGATTGGTAAAGAGCTTGATGATGTCGCAGAGGTTCAGGCACCTGGTGGTGTAAGAGAGTATGAAATTATCGGCGTTAGCTACAAATAAACTATCGCTAAAATGGTTCTCCTATCTGGGGAGCTGAAGTACAGGCTCTTCTGCAGGACGATAGACCAGTGCAATATGGCCAATACGCTGCACCAGTTCGCAGTTGGCTGACTCACAGATCTTCTCAATCAATGCATCACGCTCTTCTCGGTCTTCAGCATTGACCCGAACCTTCATCAGTTCGTGGTGCTCTAAAGATTGATTGAGCTCCCCAACCACCCCCTCACTAAGGCCGCCACCGCCAATAATGACGATCGGTTTAAGTGTATGACCAAGGCCGCGCAGATGGCGAATTTGAGTTTTTGTGAGGGACATAATGTTACTCTAATAGGTAAAGTCGGGTTTGAGGCGGGCAATTATACGCCAACATGAGAAATACGATTCAAGAAAATGGCAAAGCGAAGTAAAACGAGCAACAAATGGCTAGAGGAGCACTTCTCTGATGAGTTTGTGCAGCGGGCCCAACAGGAGGGGTACCGTTCGCGTGCCAGTTTTAAACTGCTGGAGCTCAATGAAAAGGATCGACTCATCAAACCGGGGATGACGGTTGTTGATCTTGGCGCTGCCCCTGGTGGTTGGTCACAGATTGCTGCCGAACTGGTTGGTCATACAGGCAAGGTTGTCGCTTTGGATATTCTCGAAATGGATCCAGTCCCCGATGTCGATTTTGTTCTTGGAGATTTTCAGGAAGAGTCGGTTTTAAATGAGTTGATGTCGGTCATTGATGGACGTCCAGTCGACCTTGTAATGTCAGATATGGCCCCCAATACTAGTGGTGTAAAGGCGATTGACCAGCCGCGATCTATCTATCTGTGTGAATTGACCCTGGAGTTAGCCCTCTCAGTATTGAAACCCGGCGGCAATATGGTGGTCAAAGTTTTTCAGGGCGAGGGGTTTGATGAGTATCTGCGAGCCTGCCGCCAGAGTTTTACCAGGGTGGTGAGTCGTAAACCCGAGGCGTCACGCAACCGATCGCGTGAGATCTACCTTGTGGCGCAGGGACGTCGCATATAGTAGATTAGGCGCTAATTTGAACCGTTTTATGAGCGATATTGATATCGCCAAGTTTTTATTAAGAGGCAAGTTTTGAACGATATCGTAAAAAATGTTCTGCTCTGGGTTGTGATAGCTGTCGTACTGATGTCTGTCTTTAATAATTTTGGACCCCAGCAGACAGCCAGCTCACAGCTCGAATACTCTCAATTCATTAATGATGTGAAGCAGGGACAGGTGAAGAGCGTGGTGATCGAGGGACGTAATGTCCATGGCTATTTTCATAGCAACGAGCGCTTTTCTACCTACACGCCAGATGATCCCGGACTGATTGCCGACCTGCTCAATAGTGGTGTTGTGATCGATGCCAGACCGCCTGAGAAACAGGGGCTTCTGACTCAGATCTTTATCTCCTGGTTCCCCATGCTGCTACTGATCGGCGTCTGGATCTTCTTCATGCGTCAGATGCAGGGGGGTGCAGGAGGCAAGGGTGCGATGTCATTCGGTAAGTCGAAGGCGCGCATGCTGGGTGAGGACTCAATTAAGATCAACTTTGGTGATGTCGCCGGTGTCGAAGAGGCCAAGGAAGAGGTTAGTGAGCTGGTCGAATTCCTGCGTGATCCCGGAAAATTCCAAAAACTTGGTGGCAAGATCCCCCGTGGCGTCCTGATGGTCGGCTCACCAGGTACCGGTA
>JAPHSO010000216.1 GCA_026193675.1 Gammaproteobacteria bacterium
ACAAGTGTAAATGACCATTTTTGAACGCAGATAATGTGTACGAATACCTCACGCAATCACAGCGTCACAATTACTGCTGCACTATCCCGAACGAACACCGCTCTTTCGTATCCATCAGCAACTGCTCCATGCGTTGCCCGACCTATTGCATCCCTGCAGACGTTCGCATGATGCAACAGATACAGTATCAGGGCACAAACAACGTCGCTCTTTCGCATCCAACGAATAGGATGTTCTAGTGCCGTGGGGTACAAGGATGTGCGGGAGCGGCCATGCGATCACGGCGTCACAATAACTGCTGCGCTATCCCGAACGAATTCCGCTCTTTTGCATCCCTGCGATCGCGGAGTACGACCGCCAGGGATGGCGGAAGTGCAGAAAATGCAGGAGCAATTTTCTGCCCTACATCCTGTACATAAAAAAAGGCCGGGTACCTTGCGGTACCCGGCCTTTCTAGTCGTTAGACTGTTTAAGTAATGCTTACTTGAACAGCTTAGACTTATCTACGATATCGACGTGAGCGCGCTTGAAGCAAGTCCACTCTTTAGTCTCTTTGTTGTAGATAGAGTTAACGAAGCAGTGCCAGTTCTCCTCGTCGACAAAGTTCTTGTCTGCACGATAGTAGAATCCTGGGTAACGAGACTCCTGACGGAACTCGATGTGCTTCAGGTGAGCTTCAGCAGTAAGGATGCGGTGATAGTTTTCCCAAGCACGAAGTAGCTCGTGAAGGTCTTTAGCACGCATAACCTCAGCATCTTCTTTCAGCATGTCTAGCTTCTCACCAGCCACTTCCATCATGTTCGCGTTGGTAGTGTAGTAAGTTGCAACACCCGCTACGTACTCATCCATGATCTTCTGCAGACGGAACTGCAGCATCTTTGGAGTGATGTAGTTAGGGTTAACATCAATAGCTGTTGAGTAATCTTTGAACTCAAGATAAGTCTTAACAGGCTTCAGGATATCTTCAACAAGCTGCTCAGCAGATGTGTCGAGCTCTGGAGTCCAGTCTTTGTTATCAAGAACGTACTTGATCATAGACTTAGCAGCCATACGACCTTCTGCGTGTGAACCAGAAGAGAACTTGTGACCAGCAGCACCAACACCGTCACCAGCTGTGAACAGACCGTTAACAGTGGTCATACCACGGTAGCCCCAGTTCCAGCCTGAAGGCAGGTGATCAGGAACGCCAGCTTCTGTCTCTTCAGTAGGCGCGCCTACATCAGTAGGACCAGAAGTCCAGATACCACAGCAACCAGAGTGTGAACCCAGGAGGTATGGCTCGGTAGGCATCAGCTCAGAGTTCTTCTTCTCAGGCTCGATGTTCTCACCAACCCAGATACCACACTGACCAACACACATGTCGAGGAAATCTTCCCAAGCTTCTGCCTCAAGGTGCTTAACTTCACGTGGAGACAGTGTCTCACGCAGGTTAGCAAGTGCAGTAACTGTGTCCATCCAGATAGGACCACGGCCTTCCTTCATCTCTTTGAGCATCAGGTGGTTACGCAGGCAAGATGCAGGAACTGCAGCTTGTCCATATGGAGGATAGTCATCAAGCATCTCTTTGTTGCGAGTCATGTAAGTCTCGCCGATAGCATTAGTTGCTTGTGATTTGAAGAGCAGGAACCATGCGCCTACAGGACCGTAACCGTCTTTGAAACGGGTAGGTACGAAGCGGTTTTCCATCAGAGTCAGCTCAGCACCGGCCTCAGCAGCCATAGAGTATGTAGAACCTGCGTTCCATACTGGGTACCATGCACGACCTGTACCTTCACCTACTGAACGTGGGCGGAAGATGTTTACACAACCACCAGCTGCAAGCAGGATAGCTTTTGCTTTGTAGACGTAAACTTTGTGCTCACGTACAGAGAAACCAACAGCACCAGCAACACGGCTAGGATCGTTCTTATCGTTAACAAGCTTAACGATGAAGATACGCTCCTGGATGCGGTCCATACCGAGTGCTTTCTTTGCAGCTTCTGCAACGATCCACTTGTAAGACTCACCGTTGATCATGATCTGCCACTTACCAGAACGTACTGGCTTACCGCCGTCCTTCAGTGAAGTCATACCTTTAGAACCGTCAAAACGCTCACCGTTCTCGTCAGTCTTCCAGATTGGGAGACCCCACTCTTCGAACAGGTGAACAGACTCGTCAACAACACGACCCAGGTCGTATGCGAGGTCATCACGGGTGATACCCATCAGGTCGTTAGAGACCATACGAGCGTAATCGGCAGGATCCTGCTCAGGCCCGATGTAGGTGTTGATAGCAGACAGACCCTGTGCAACCGCACCAGAGCGGTCAAGAGCAGCTTTATCTACCAGTTTGATTTTAAACTCGCGACCCAGCTCAGCTTCCGCCTGCTTAGCCCAAGGCATAATCTCGTAAGCAGCACCACAGTTGGCCATACCGCCGCCAATCATAAGGATGTCTACTTCTTCTTCGATGACATCTGGATTTCCAAATTCAGCCATTTCTAAATTCCTCTAAATAAATTAATTCGGTCAGCTTACTTACGGATCAGTTCGCTAGGGTCGCCAGCGCGGAATCCGTTTTGCTCGTTGTGGTTGAAGAAACCAACCGCTTCGATGTTAGCCATATCAGCTTCAGCTTTTCCGCCGTAGCAATCGATAGAACCCTCAGGGGTAGTACGGATTGGGAACTTGAAACGCTTCAGAGTTCCGTTACGGAACTTGATAGTCCACATGATTGAATCAGAACCACGTAGAGGCTGTACAGAACCACCGAGTGGTACAACGTCAGCATAGTGACGTGCTTCGATAGCGTTCTGTGGGCAGATCTTTACGCAAGAGTAACACTCCCAGCACTGCTCAGGCTCTTGGTTGAAAGACTTCATGGCATGGCCAGTCTCAGAACCGTCTCTATCGAGCTTCATCAGATCGTGTGGGCAGATGTACATGCAAGCAGTCCTGTCTTGACCCTTACAACCATCGCACTTATCAGTACGTACAAAAGTTGGCATATTAATGCTCCTATAGTTTTCAACTGCAGTTAAAATGTGAAACCTAACAGCGATGACACATGCCACCGCTTCGCTGAACCACTACTTGTGAACGCAATTCAGCCCTTTTAATTCGGGAGGCACACAATAGCGACTGATCGGCATAGATCCAACCTAAACAATCTTTAGGGTGCATAAGTGGGGTTTATCCGCCACACTTATATCTCACCGAGAAAATAGTAAATTTTCATAAAACTATGAATATTCAGCAGGTTACAGGCCGGAATTTATATTTCCAGAGCATACAACCCACCAAAATGGTAAGGTAAGCCCCCCACTAATGGGATAGTTCACAGCTACCTATTTTTTGGTATATTAGAAAATTACCGAATGATTAAACAATGAGGTGGTGAAGCAAACTCATCACTTCGGAGCCGTTATGAGCCAAGATCAGACTCTAGACCGTATTGAGGTCAAAAACACAACCTGTTATATGTGCGCCTGTCGCTGCGGTATCCGCGTCACTCTACGTGATAGCGAAGTCCGATACATACAGGGTAACCCGGAGCACCCTC
This sequence comes from Gammaproteobacteria bacterium, assembly GCA_026193675.1. Classification (GTDB taxonomy): domain Bacteria; phylum Pseudomonadota; class Gammaproteobacteria; order Thiohalomonadales; family Thiohalomonadaceae; genus JAOTST01. Next base: position 3,542 of record JAPHSO010000216.1, read on the forward strand.
TTAATAAAGGTGTTATCTGCGCCAAAGGTGCCTCGGGCATCATGAAGCAGTACTCTCCTGCACGCCTCACCCAGCCTCTCAAGCGTAAAGAGGGTGCTAATCGAGGTGATGGCGAGTTCGAGCCCATAACCTGGGAGGAGACCTTCCAGATCCTGGAGGATCGACTCGGCAATATCCGCGCAACTGATCCTAGCAAGCTGGCACTGTTTACCGGTCGTGATCAGATGCAGGCGCTGACCGGTATGTTTGCCAAACAGTTTGGTACACCCAACTATGCCGCCCACGGCGG
>JAPHSO010000097.1 GCA_026193675.1 Gammaproteobacteria bacterium
CGAGGCTGTTCGGTCTCAACGCCTGGCTGCGGAGTCGCCGGCCACAGGAGCAGTCAGCTCTCAGCATGGAGGATCCTCATGAAGTCAGTAGTCGTGTGTGGGGCAGGCGGGTTCATCGGTGGCCTGATTCAGCGCACTGAGGTAGAGCTGTTGAAGACGCCTAATCTGGGTAAGAAGTCTCTGACCGAAATTAAAGACGTACTTGCGTCTCGTGGACTGACTCTGGGTATGCGCCTTGAGAACTGGCCACCAGCAAGTATCGCTAGTGAGATTGAAGCGAAGGCATCGGCCTAAGATTCAATCCTGTAATTAATATTAGAAATTCATATTTGAGGAAGCCACGATGCGTCATCGTCAATCTGGTCGTCAGTTAAACCGAAACAGCAGCCACCGTAAGGCTATGTTCCGTAACATGGCAACGTCACTGTTTGAGCACGAAATTATCAAGACTACTTTGCCAAAGGCAAAAGAGTTGCGTCGCGTAGCTGAGCCACTAATCACTATGGCCAAGAGCGACTCTGTTTCTGGTCGTCGTCTTGCATTTGCACGTATTCGTGATGATGCAATGGTTGCCAAGCTCTTTAGCGAGCTGGGTCCACGTTACATGGATCGCCCAGGTGGTTATGTTCGTATCCTTAAGTGTGGTTTCCGTTCTGGTGACAAGGCTCCAATGGCCTACGTCGAGCTGGTTGACCGCCCAATTGAGGCAGAAGTTGTTGATGTAGAAGAGGCAGCTGAGTAATTGCTCAATTAAAAAAAGGCCGGGTTTATCCCGGCCTTTTTTTCGTCTGTCGAAAATGGTTAATAGATAGGGGAGAGCCTGTTAGAACTGCCTGTACCGAAGGAGAGGTTGTTAGCCTAGCATCGGCTTAAGGAAGCGGCCTGTGTAAGAGCCTTCAAAATTTGCGACGGTTTGTGGTGTCCCTGAAACCAGAATCTGACCACCTTTATCCCCACCTTCAGGACCAAGGTCTACAATCCAGTCAGCGGTTTTGATCACATCCAGATTGTGCTCAATCACCACGATGGTATTGCCGTGATCCCGCAGTCGGTGTAGCACCTCCAGCAGCTGCTTGATATCGTGGAAGTGAAGCCCCGTAGTCGGTTCATCCAGGATATAGATAGTCCGACCCGTGTCGCGCTTCGATAGCTCCTTGGCAAGCTTCACGCGCTGCGCCTCACCCCCAGAGAGGGTGATCGCACTCTGGCCCAGTTTGATGTAGGTGAGCCCAACATCTATCAGGGTCTGCAGTTTACGGGCCACCACAGGGATAGGATCAAAGAACAGCCGAGCCTCCTCAACCGTCATGTCGAGCACCTCATAGATGTTTTTACCCTTATAACGAATCTCCAGGGTTTCACGGTTATAGCGCTTACCCTTACAGAGATCGCAGGGGACGTAGACATCGGGCAGGAAGTGCATCTCAACCTTAATCAGACCATCTCCCTGACAGGCCTCACAACGTCCACCCTTCACATTAAAGCTGAAGCGCCCCGGTGCATAACCACGGGCACGCGCCTCCTGGGTACCCGCAAAGATATCGCGAATCGGAGTAAAGATGCCGGTGTAGGTGGCAGGATTAGAACGGGGAGTCCGACCGATAGGGCTCTGGTCAATATCGACCACCTTATCAAACTGATCCATACCGATCACCGCTTCACAGGGGGCCGGTTCAGCGGATGACTTATTAATCATCACCGAGGCATTTTTGTAGAGGGTGTCATTAATCAATGTCGATTTACCTGAGCCGGAGACACCGGTGATACAGGTCATCAATCCAACAGGAATATCGAGCGAGACGTTCTTCAGGTTATTGCCGGTGGCACCCACAATTTGCAGCAGCTTCCCCTCATCATATGGGGTGGTCTGTTCAGGAACCTTAATGGCACGCCTGCCAGAGAGGTAGAGCCCGGTGAGTGATTCCTCAGAGTTAATCACATCCTGCGCCGTTCCCTGGGCGACAACTTCACCGCCATGCACACCAGCACCTGGGCCGATATCAACCACATGATCAGCAGAGCGAATCGCATCCTCATCGTGCTCGACCACTATCACCGTATTACCGAGGTCACGCAGGTGGAACAGCGTCTGTAGTAGACGTTCATTATCGCGTTGATGCAGACCGATGGATGGTTCATCAAGCACATACATCACGCCGACCAGACCGGCACCAATCTGGCTTGCCAGTCGAATTCGTTGCGCTTCACCGCCGGAGAGGGTGTCGGCGCTGCGGTCGAGTGACAGATAATCGAGACCCACATTGACCAGGAACTGCAGACGCTCGCAGATCTCTTTAACAATCTTTTCCGCCACCTCTCCACGCCAGCCGTCCAGATGCAGCTCACTGAAGAACTCCAGTGCATGGTCTACTGAAAGGTGGGTCACCATCGGTAGCGTTGTCTCATTGATAAAGGTATGACGTGCCGCTGTATTGAGACGGCTTCCCTCACAATCGGGGCAGGACTGGTGGCTCATAAATTTAGCCAGCTCCTCACGCACCACATTGGAATCGGTCTCCCGATAGCGGCGCTGCATGTTGGGGATAATCCCCTCAAACGGCATCAGCTTGTGATAGTTCTTCACCTTCTCTGAGTGGTAGACAAATTCAATCTCAACATCGCCACTACCGTAGAGCAGCACCTGTTGAATCTCGTCAGGGAGCTCATTGAATGGGGTATCGATATCAAACTTGTAGTGTTCAGAGAGCGAGGTGAGTAGCTGGAAGTAGTAGGCGTTGCGACGATCCCATCCACGTATGGCTCCGGCAGCCAGCGTCAGGTCCGGATTGGTGACCACGCGGTTTGGGTCGAAATATTGCTGGTGACCCAGGCCATCACAGCTAGGGCAGGCGCCGGCCGGATTGTTAAATGAGAAGAGACGCGGCTCAAGCTCCGATATTGAGTAGTTACAGTGAGGGCAGGCGTACTTGGATGAAAATATCTGTGCCTCAATACCGCTATCATCACCATCCATCGGCATCACCAGTGCAAGCCCTTCGGATAGATTGAGGGTGGTCTCAAATGAGTCAGCGAGGCGTTGCTTCAGATCATCTCGCACCTTAAAGCGATCAATCACCACCTCAATGGTGTGCTTCTTGCGCAGCTCCAGTGTGGGGGCAGCATCAAGCTCAACCAGCTCACCATCAATACGGGCGCGGATAAATCCCTGAGAGCGCAGGCTCTCAAGCAGTTGTTGATGCTCACCCTTACGCTCTTTGACCACTGGTGCAAGGATCATCAGCTTGGCACCCTCTGGCATCGCCATCACCTGATCGACCATCTCACTCACCGACTGTGCCGCTAGTGTGGTGTTGTGGTCGGGGCAGCGCGGCTCACCGGCACGCGCAAACAGCAGACGCAGATAGTCGTAGATCTCGGTTACTGTACCCACGGTGGAGCGAGGGTTGTGAGAGGTCGACTTCTGCTCAATAGAGATCGCCGGTGAGAGCCCCTCAATATGATCAATATCGGGTTTCTCCATCATCGACAGGAACTGACGGGCATAACTTGAAAGCGATTCGACGTAGCGGCGCTGCCCTTCGGCATAGATAGTATCGAAGGCGAGAGATGATTTTCCGGAGCCAGAGAGCCCTGTGATAACGATTAGCTTATCTCTGGGCAGCTCAAGGCTGATGTTCTTAAGGTTGTGGGTGCGTGCGCCCCCAATTTTGATGCTGTCCATCTCTTTCCCGAGTCGAAGTGAACCTGCTAATATACGCGGCTTCGCTACTTACTGCCAAAGGCTTCTTCTCTTTATTTTTATATGAATCTTGATTCTCAGATGAGCCCGTTCGAAAAGCGCGCGGCAGCAGCCCTTGCGACCATATTCTCCTTTCGAATGTTGGGTCTGTTTATGATCCTGCCGGTCTTTGCGATTTATGCCGATAGTCTGGGAGAGGTGACACCGATGCAGATCGGTCTGGCCATCGGCATCTATGGACTCACCCAGGCGATGTTGCAGATCCCCTTTGGGATGGCCTCTGACAGATTGGGACGTAAACCGGTTATCGTTTTTGGCCTGCTCATCTTCATTGCAGGTAGCGTGGTGGC
>JAPHSO010000095.1 GCA_026193675.1 Gammaproteobacteria bacterium
ATGCAGTTGTCTTTACGGTCACGCACCACCTCCATCTCATACTCTTTCCAGCCGAGAATCGACTCTTCAACCAGCAGCTCGTTAGTTGGAGAGAGGTCGAGTCCACGTTCGCAGATCTCAACAAATTCCTCTTTGTTATAGGCGATACCACCACCAGAACCGCCCATGGTGAATGAGGGGCGGATAATCGTTGGAAAACCGACCTGCGCCTGTACCTGCCACGCCTCTTCCATAGAGTGGGCAACAGCCGCCTTAGGCATATCAAGACCAATCTTGGTCATCGCCTTATGGAACTTATCGCGGTCTTCCGCCTTATCAATCGCCTCTTTATCAGCACCAATCATCTCAACGCCATGCTTCTCCAGCACACCCTCACGGGCAAGATCCAGGGCACAGTTGAGTGCGGTCTGACCACCCATGGTGGGCAGAATCGCATCAGGCTTCTCTTTTTCGATAATTCTGGCAACCGTCTGCCAGGTGATCGGCTCGATGTAGGTGGCATCGGCCATCTCGGGATCGGTCATGATCGTTGCTGGATTAGAGTTGACCAGGATGACCTTGTATCCCTCCTCTCGTAGCGCCTTACATGCCTGAGCGCCAGAGTAGTCAAACTCACATGCCTGACCAATGACGATGGGACCAGCCCCAATAATGAGGATCGAATTTATATCACTACGTTTTGGCATGAGTATCTCGAATTAAGCTTCGTTTTGTTCAATGAGGTCGATAAAGTGGTCAAACAGCGGTGCCACATCATGAGGGCCGGGGCTCGCTTCTGGATGACCCTGGAAACTGAATGCGGGACAGTCTGTGCGATGAATTCCCTGTAGTGAGCCATCAAACAGTGAGCGGTGAGTGGCTCGTAGATTCTCAGGTAGAGAGGCCTCTTCAACTGCAAAACCGTGGTTCTGTGAGGTGATCATCACCTCTGCACTATCAATATCCTGCACCGGATGGTTAGCACCATGGTGGCCAAATTTCATCTTCTCAGTTTTGGCACCACTTGCGAGTGCCAGTAGTTGATGCCCCAGACAGATACCAAATGTTGGAATACCCGCTTCGGTAATCTTTTTAATCGCCTCGATGGCGTAGCTGCATGGCTCAGGGTCACCGGGACCATTTGAGAGGAAGATCCCATCGGGATTCATCGCCAGTACATCTTCAGCCGGAGTCTGTGCTGGAACCACCGTAAGGTCGCAACCGCGGTCGGTCAACATACGTAAAATATTACGTTTCACACCAAAGTCATAGGCGACAACCTTATGGGGCAGGTCGGCCTTTTCAACCGTCTCATGCCCATTTTCAAGTGACCAGCTACCCTCGTTCCAGATGTAGCTCTCCTGGGTGGTCACCTCTTTGGCAAGATCCATCCCTTTAAGTCCGGCAAAGCTCTTAGCTTTCTCAACTGCGGCAGCGCTATCGATACTATCGCGATTGGCTCCGGTAACGATGCAACCACTCTGTGCCCCCCTCTCTCTCAGGATTCGAGTCAGACGACGGGTATCGATATCGGCAATTGCCACAACGCTGTTATCGGCAAGATATTGATCGAGCGGCTTCTGGTCGCGCCAGCTGCTGGAGAGCAGCGGCAGGTCACGAATAATCAGACCGGCGCAGTAGATCTCGCCAGACTCTTCGTCTTCGCTATTGGTGCCGGTATTACCGATGTGGGGGTATGTGAGGGTGACAATCTGACGTGCGTAGGAGGGGTCGGTCAGAATCTCCTGATAACCGGTCATGGCGGTGTTGAAAACCACCTCTCCAACGGTCTCTCCTTCACATCCAATTGATTCACCCCAAAATAGAGTGCCATCTTCAAGAGCTAAAAGAGCAGACGGGCGCAAAGTTACTACCTCCAAGAGTCAGATACAGAAAACGGGAAGCCCAAAATGGTCACCTCCCGCTTAAATAGTTGGCTCTGAAGGAGCTATCCATCAAAGCATGCAGATTCTACTGGAATCCCCCCGCTCTTGTCCATTTGAAAACGGGCTAGATGGGAGACTTTTTACAATTTTTTTCCAGAATGGTTCAATCTCATTTATCAATTCAACTATAGTTGACGGATTAATCGATAATGGAGACCCCACGATGGGTAAAATTGTAAAGGGACTGTTTTATCTGCTAGGGCTATTGATCAGCCTAACCATCATATTGCTGATTGCGATCCCTCTACTTGTCGATCCGAATGATTACCGTGATGAGATCAGTGAACTGGTCGCCACAAAAACCGGACGTTCTCTCGACATTCAGGGGGAGATTGCTCTCTCACTCTTTCCCTGGGTGGGTATCGAGCTGGGCAAACTGTCCCTCAGTAACGCCAAAGGGTTTGGCGATAGCCCTTTTGCCATGATCGAAAGAGTCGATATTAAGATCAAACTCCTACCACTACTACGCAAAGCGGTAGAGATGGATACCATCATCCTTCATGGACTTTCCCTCAATTTGGAAAAAAACCAAAGTGGGGCAGATAACTGGAGTGATCTGGCCCAATCTCAACCCAAGACTCCCAATGCCACTCAGGAGGCTAAAGCTGTCACAGCTCCCCCTTCTGAACCGATGCAGGAGAGCTCACCCACCGAAATGCTCTCAGCGCTGGCAATCAATGGTCTGGAGATCAACCGCGCCCACATCGGTTGGAACGACCAGAGCCAACAGCAACAGATTGAGATCAATAATTTCAATCTGGTGAGTGGCGCAATCAGCCTGGATAGTGAATTTCCACTAGAGATCGATTTTGATGCGGTCATCACAGCCGATGCCAGCACACCACCGATAGATGGACATATCGCCCTTAACACTTTGATTAAAATCGATATTGAGGCTGCACAGTACCAGTTGAAACAGCTTCACCTGAAGAGTGATCTAAAAAGTCCTCAGCTCCCAGGAGGTCGGTTGGAAACCGCTGTTAAAGGAGACCTCACAGCCGATCTGCAACAACAGTTGGCCCGTGCTGATGGCCTCACCCTATCACTACTAGGTATTGAGCTGATTTTGAACAGTGATATCTCAAAATTTTCCAGTGCCCCTGAAATCACTGGTGATATTGCACTCAATATAGTCCAGGCAGCACCACTGCTAGAGCTTCTCAGGGAGTCGCTGCCTGAAACGATCAATCGTCAGGTTCTCGAATCAACCTCGATCAATGTACGTGTTAATGCCAATATCAAATCACAACAGGCGACCCTCGAGCAGTTTGTGCTGAATTTTGATCAGAGCCGTATTGCGGGCAATGCTTCGGTCAGCAACTTCAGTCAGCCGGCCATTCGTTATGATTTTGATATCGACCAGCTCAATATCGACCGCTACCTGATAGCTGCCAACGATGCGCCATCCCTGATAGCCTCCACAAATTCTGTAGCCACAACTGATACTGCTGCTGAAGAACCTCTACCAATCCCTGTAGA
>JAPHSO010000256.1 GCA_026193675.1 Gammaproteobacteria bacterium
CATAACTGTGGCAGCTGTCATACCAACAACCTGAAACAGATTGGTAAGCATCACAGGACCAAGAAGGCGATCAAACCGATGGCGCTTTCAGTCAATACTGAACGCTACACCAAGGTTAAGAAAATTGAGAAATGGTTTAAGCGTAACTGCAAGTGGACCTGGGGACGTGAATGTACCCCGCAAGAGAAGGGCGACCTTTTAACATATCTAATAAACTATAAATAATCTGGAGTGATATCGATGAACAACAAATTGATTTTAGGTACAGTATTAACTTCTCTTCTGGCAACCACCGGTGTGGTGATGAGTGATGATGATCACAATGAGCGTGAGAACCGCAGTGGATTCTTTAGCCGCTTTTTCACCGCTGCAGGTGTTGAGCCGGTCAACAATCAACAATACAAAGATGAGTGTGGCTCCTGCCACTTCGCCTTTCAGCCCGGGCTACTGCCAGGTCGCTCATGGGTGAAGATGATGTCTGAGCTAGAAAACCATTTTGGTGAAAATGCTGAGCTGGATGCTGCTGATAACAAGCAGATTCTCGACTACCTTGTGGCCGGAGGTTCTGAGAAGAGCAACTATCGCCGCTCACAGAAGATCAACAATTCGATTAAAAACAGCAGCACCCCGCTACGTATCAGTGAGACCCCCTACTTTATCCGTAAGCATGATGAGCTTCCTGCACGTTATGTTCAGGGTAATCCAAAGGTGCTGAGCCTGAGTAACTGTGAGAAGTGTCACACCACTGCCGATGAGGGCTCATATAGCGAAAGCCGTATCAATATTCCTGGTGTTGGCCGCTGGGACGACTAAACTACTATAGTCATGTCGATTAACACGCTCATAAAAATTGGTCTCAGGAGCACTCTCCTCGCCCTGGTGGTTCTCTCCCCTACCGTTTGGGCGGGTGATGCCGATGAGATGGAGGATTTTGAGCGTGCCCGCCAACTGGTATCTGAGGGGGCCATTCTCCCCCTCAATACCATTCTTAATCAGGCCGAAATCATGCCAGGATGGCTGTTGCTTGAGGTGGAATTTGAGAAAGAGCATGGGGAGTGGATCTATGAGTTAGAGATCCTCAAGGAGCATGGCGATGTGATCAAACTCAAGTATGATGCGGCAACGGGCAAACATTTAGAGACAGAACTGGATTGAATGCGCTTACTGCTTATTGAGGATGATATCCGTTTAGCACCGGAGCTTAAAAAGTCACTGAAACGTGTCGGCTATGCGGTCGACTGGATCGAAAATGGCATTGATGGTGAACTTCAGGCATCCATTGAACCTTATGATGTGATTGTGCTCGATCTGGGTCTACCTGGACGTCCTGGACTGGATGTTCTAAAAAACTGGCGACTAGCTGGCCTCAGCACCCCGGTTATTATTCTGACCGCACGTGATAGCTGGCATGAGCGGGTCGATGGTCTTAAGGCTGGAGCCGATGACTATCTCGGAAAACCATTTCATACCGAAGAGCTGCTTGCCCGTCTTGATGCCCTGATTCGTCGTAACCAGACCACAGAAACGTCTGAGCTTATCTCGGGCGATCTGAAGCTTGATGAATCCAAACAGTGTGTCACTCTGGCAGATGGCAAAGTGGAGACTTTAACTGCAATGGAGTATCGGCTACTGCGTTATCTGCTCTACCATCCGGATCGGGTGCTTTCAAAGTCACACCTGACTGAACATGTCTATGAAGAGGACAATGACCGCGACAGCAATGTGATTGAGGTCTATATCAATCGGCTACGCCAGAAAATCGGTAAGAGTCGGATTGAGACACGGCGTGGACAGGGCTATATCTATATCTCTCATCCCTCTGCATAGAATATCTGGTTGAGATAACATTCCTGCATGAACTCTCTAGAGAAAAGGCTTCAGCTGGCACTCTCGCTCATCCTGCTCGTTGCTTCGCTTAGTGCCGGCTGGCTGATCTATAGTGCCAGCATCAAGATGGGCGAAACCCATATCCAGACCCGCCTTGAGCATGACGGGGAGAGCCTGCTGGCGGCAATTCAATTTGATGCGAACGATTTGGTCACCGTTCGTGAAGAGCGACTTGCAGGGATCTACCACCGACCATTTTCCGGCCACTACTTTCATATCCTGATTGATGGTGAACATGAGTTTCATTCACGCTCAGTTTGGGATCAGAGTTTTGATCTGAAGGGGATCCAATTTAGCGATTCGGTTGCCCATATGGTTGGTCCCAACAGTCAACATTTACTGCTTTGGTCGGGTCAATACAGAAAACAGGGGCATGATATAACCATCATCACAGCCGAGGATCTTGGTCCGCTCTACCAGCAACTTAAACGATATGGACTCTACCTGCTGCTTTCGATTCCTCTGTTCCTGTTTTTCATTCTGGCAATCCAACGCCTGATTCTGCGACACTCGTTCAAACCTCTGGATCAGATTGAACAGGAGATAAAGCAGTTAGAACGAGGTGAAATCGAACAGCTATGCACCCCACTCCCCACCGAAATCAGGCCCCTGGTCAATGAGGTGAATCGGCTGATTCTGGCGATGGTGGAACGTATCAAACGTTCACGTAATAGTGCAGGCAATCTGGCTCATACTCTCAAAGGGCCGCTACAGCTGCTTATACAACTTGCGGAATCTGAGAGGCTCACTGGACATGATGACATACGCCAGGAGCTACTGACTCAGGTCGGTTTGATTCAACAGCAGATTGAACAGGAGTTGAGACGTGCACGTCTGGCCGGCAGTGCCACACCCGGTCAACAGTTTAGACCTGCAGAAGAGCTCCCCCTTCTGAAAAAGATGCTGCAACAGATCTATCAGGATAAAAAACTGGAACTTCAATTCAGCTATCCCGAGTCTTCAATATCGTCACTGGATCGAGACGATATGCTGGAGCTGATTGGCAACCTGCTTGATAACGCCTGTAAATGGGCGAATACAAAAATATCCTGCTCGATTGAGTTAAATGAGCAGATCTCCATAACAATTGAGGATGATGGTCCCGGTTGTGCAGCTGAACAACTGGAGCAGCTGACTCGAAGAGGGCTTCGTGTTGATGAATCGACAGCTGGACATGGTATAGGCCTTTCAATCGTCAAGGAGATTGTAGAAAGCTACCATGGTGAGCTCAAGTTTGATAACTCACATGAGCTGGGCGGTTTCAGGGTAACAATAACTATCCCCAGATAGAGGTTATAAAGCAGCTGGATGACCAGTTTTCACCCGTGATTTTTCTATCCAAGTAAACACAATAATTCTTCAATTCCCCTGTCGAATCGCAATATATCAACTACACTGAATGCATCAATTAACGTTTTGATAGAGTTCAATTTACACTAAACCCTGGAGTTAATAATTCCTACTACAGGGTTTAGGGAAATTGTGCTAGATTAACCGGAAGAAATATAAACATACAGGGATGAGTAATTAGTGTCAGCAATATCTACTAGTGATATGGAACAGGCTTCGAGGCGGCTAAACCGTCGCGTACTGATCGCCATGTTGATATGGATCATCCCAATTGCCAGTCTCTACACCTGGCAGTCATTTCACGTACAGAGTGATTCTACTGAACTGGCGACCCAGGAAGCCATCGCCAACCTCAATAGAGATCAAGTTCTACTCTTCTGGGCGACCGCTCATGGCGGGCTTTATGCCCCCACTAATGAGGATAACCCACCCAATCCCTGGCTATCGCACATCCCCGATAGGGTGCTCACCAGCCCGTCTGGTCAACAGTTCACCCTGATGAGCCCAGCTAACATACTCATTCAGGTAATGGAGGAATATGAGCAGCAGTTTGCCGTCAAAGAGCGTCTTGTCAGTAATTTTCCTCTCAACCCTGAAAACGAAACAGATGAGTGGGAGGAAAAGGCTTTAAGGTCGGTACAGGATGGCACAAAAGAGGTTATTGAGGTTGTCGAGTTCAACGGAAAACCGCACCTGCGTCTGTTACGACCAGTCGTTAGTGAGAAGGGCTGTATAAAGTGTCACGCCATCCAGAGCGATCAAGCTGGAAATATCCGCGGCGGCATTAGTATCGCTGTTGATATGAGCCCCTATATCAAACGCCAACAGATAGAGATGAGGAATCGTAAGATCGTCCTATTAACCATTTGTGCTTTAGGCCTGGCCGGTCTGCTCATTGGCTGGTATCGAGGATCCAAGCGAATCAGGGAGAAAATGCTTAATCACCAGGAGTTGCAGGAGAGCGATGATAAGTTCCACTCCATTAGTGATGCAGCACTGGATGCCGTCGTCGCAATTGATGAACAGGGCGAAATTCGATACTGGAATAAATCGGCAGAGCGCATCTTCGGTCATACGAATGAAGAGGCAATGGGCAGGAATTTACACCAACTCATCGTGCCAGAGCGTTACCATCAGGCTCACATCGACGGCTGGTCCCACTTTATCGAAAGTGGCGAGGGGGCCGTCATCGGCAAGACACTTGAGGTCACGGCACTGGATCATGATGGTGATGAATTCCCCGTAGAACTCTCAATTTCTGCAATAAGAATACAGGGAAAGTGGCAGGCCGTTGGCGTCATCCGAGATATTAGAGAGCGTAGGCAGGCCGAAGGTCAGATCTCAGATATTAATAAAAAAATCGAGCGGGCCCATCGTGAGTGGGTGGATGCCTTTGACTCGATTAATGATCCCATCTTTCTTCATGATAAGCATGGTTTAATCATGCGAGCCAACCGTGCCTATGCCAGTCAAGCAGGTGTACCTATAGAGGCGCTTATCGGCAAACCCTATTGGGACTTCTTCCCTAAAGGTGAAGGTCCGTTGCAGTCATGCACCATTGATCGAACACCTGTTGATAGCGGAGAGCATGATGAAGAGATCAATCTGGAAAATGGCAACATCCTGCTTTCACGCGCCTTTGCTATTAGCAATGAAGATGGCAGCTATCGTTATTCAATTCACATCATGGAGGACATCACCTTTGAACGGAGGGCCAAACAGACACTCCGAGAGAGTGAAGATCGCTTCCGCAAACTTTTTGAGAAGGCCCCCCTCGCCTATCATTCATTAGACAATGAGGGCTGTATTCTTGAGGTGAATCAGGCATGGGAGGAGCTGTTTGGATATGAGAGAGCGCAGGTGTTGGGAAATCCGTTTGAACAGTACCTGACTGAAAAATGTAGAGATGAACATCAGAATAATCTGCATCCCTGTGCATCCCAGTCGAATGACAAGGCGACGGAACTTGAGATTCGGTGCAGTGATGGCAGTGAACGTATTATTGCCACCCGGGGACGATTCAGTTACGACCAAAATGGAAAGGAGATTATCAGTCACTGTATCCTAACCGACATCACCGAGCGGAAGCATGCCGAAGAGAGATTGGAAAAAGAGCGAATGCGTGCTCAGAGTTATCTGGATATCGCTCCTGTCATTATACTGGTACTCAACATTCAGGGAGAGATCACCCTGATAAACCGCCAGGGTAGTGAGGTGCTTGGATATCAAGAGCACGAACTGATTGGTCAAAACTGGTTTGAGTTCTGCATCCCACATTATCTTCGTGATCATTTGCAGCTGATCTTTGAAGAACTCATTCAGGATGATTCTGAAAATCTGGATCATTTTGAAAATACTGTCATCACCAAAAGTGGTGAGGAGCGATTAATCTACTGGCGCAACTCTGTGCTTCGCAATCAAAGTGGAGAGGTTACCGCCCTCCTCTCATCGGGTGAAGATATAACCGAACGTAAGGAGTCTGAAAAAGCTCTGCGACATCTAAATCAGATGCTACAAACCACTCAGGCCTGCAATGAGGCACTGGTACGTGCAACAGAAGAGCCGGTCTTGATTCAACAAATTTGCGACATTCTTGCTAAACACTCTGACTTCTCACTAGTTTGGGTTGGCCTCTCTACCCCCTCAGTTAACAATGACACATCCGTCTATAGCTCAGATAGCTGTGAATCGATAGAGCTATTCAATAGCAACTGGCATGAGGAGGAGGGCCCCTGCCCCGCCAAAGAGGCTATTAGAACGGGAAAAATACAGGTTATTCACGCCACCGATAACGATCCAACTTTCAAGGCCTATCGTGACAAAGTCACCTCTATTGGCTGTTTTTCACTAGCAGCCCTACCGTTACAAAATAAGGGCCAATCCTTAGGTATCATGATGGTCTACTCCTATAAGGCCGATGTCTTTGACCAGCAGCAGATTGGGCTGCTTGAAGAGCTCTCTAATGACCTTGCCTACGGTATCACCTCTATTCGGCTTCATGCAGAACGGGATCATATGGGGCAAAGGCTTGAAAGAAATCTGCTGCAGACGGTAGAGGCCATTGCACATACTCTGGAGTCTCGAGATCCCTATACTGCCGGCCATCAAAGACGGGTGACGGAACTATCGATAGCTATTGCGAAAGAGATGGAATTGGATGAACAGCAGATCGAGGGAATTCGCTTCGGAGCCACAGTGCATGACATCGGCAAGATTCACATTCCGGCAGAGATCCTCAACCGCCCTGGTCGTCTCAGCGAGATGGAATTTAGCATCATCAAAACTCATGCCGAAGTAGGTAACGATATTATTAAAGAGATCGAGTTCCCCTGGCCTGTCTCCGAAATGATCTACCAACATCATGAGCGACTGGATGGTTCTGGTTATCCACGAGGATTGAAGGAAGATGAGATTATTTTAGAAGCTAAAATCCTGGCTGTCGCCGATGTTGTGGAGGCGATGTCCTCCCACCGCCCCTACCGTGCAGGGCTGGGTATTGATGCCGCCCTTGAAGAGCTGAAGAAAAACAGAGGGATATTCTACGATCCAGAGATTACCGATGTATGTATCAGGCTCTTTGACGAAAACCTCTTTCAATTCTCAGACTCATTCTAGCCCAGCAGGGTCAGAGTCGGTAACAGTGAGTTCTGCTTTAGCAGAATAAACAGAGCGACCAAAACCTGTTACCCTGCGCACAAATTTTTTCAGGAGCAGATTATGAAACGAGTTGGAGCCCATGTTAGTGCAGCAGGAGGTGTTGAGAACGCCCCGCTGAATGCCCAGAAGATCGGCGCAAAAGCCTTTGCCCTGTTTACCAAGAGCCAACGTCAGTGGGCTGCCAAGCCACTGACCGAGAAGTCTATTGAGGCCTTTAAGGCCAATCTCAAAGAGGTGGGTATCGCCCCTGAACATGTTCTGCCCCACGATAGTTATCTGATTAATCTGGGCCACCCTGAGCCAGAGGGTATCGAAAAATCACGCAATGCCTTTATCGATGAGATGCAGCGCTGTGCTCAGCTCGGTCTCAAGCTACTCAACTTCCATCCCGGCTCGCACCTGGGCAAAATTGATGAGGCGATCAGCCTCGACCGTGTTGCCGAGTCGATCAATATCGCCCTCGACCAGACCGAAGGGGTGACAGCGGTGATCGAAAATACCGCGGGTCAAGGGACCAACCTGGGTTACACCTTTGAGCATCTGGCCCATATCATTGATGGTGTTGAAGATAAGAGCCGTGTTGGCGTCTGTATCGATACCTGTCACACCTTCACTGCCGGTTATGATATGCGTACCCCCGAGACCTGTGAGCAGACCTTTGGTGATTTTGACCGGATTGTCGGCTTTAACTATCTGCGTGGAATGCATCTTAACGACTCTAAGCCAGATCTTGGCTCCCGGGTTGACCGTCACCACAGTCTGGGACTTGGAAAGCTGGGGCTGGAGGTCTTCAAATACATCATGAACAATGACCATTTTGATGAGATTCCGATGGTGCTAGAGACCATTGATGACACCATCTGGGCGCAAGAGATTGAGCTGCTCTACTCTTTTGAAAAGTAGCTGATAAAACCTGTAAAATTCAGGGACAAATAGCCCCTGAAATACTACGTTTTATTAATTAAATCAAATAGTTGACATTACCACAGCAATTCACTAAGTTATTCGCCATGGTAGTAAGAATAAAACCGATTCTTATGATCCCCAGAATTTAGAAATTTGGAGATAATGTTATGGCTAAAAAACAGTATGAAACTCCCCTGCTCGACCAGCTGGAAAGCGGCCCATGGCCCAGCTTTGTAACCGGTCTGAAGCGTCTAGCTAACGATAACGACATGATGGTTGACCTGATGGGTCAGCTCGAG
>JAPHSO010000374.1 GCA_026193675.1 Gammaproteobacteria bacterium
CTTAGCAGACCCGATGCGGTGACATGATCGGCATGGACATGGGTCTCAAGGGTATATTTAAGTGTGAGTCCAAGCTCGATAATCAGATTGCTGTCTCGCTCAAACTGTTCACGGACTGAATCGATAATAGCGGCCTCACCACTCTCCTCATCCCAGATGAGGTAGGTGTAGGTGCCGGTATCCTGATCAAATAGTTGTCTAGTGTTCATGATATTCTCCCTATACAGATAGTTGAGGAATTAACGCCCGATTAACAGGTGAAGTAACTCTGTACTGAACCGAGGTTGTGAACTTCAGAAAAACCCATTGAGTTCAGAACCATCTGTGCGTGGCCGCTGCGAGCACCGCTCTGGCAGTAGACAACAACCGGCTTAGACTTATCCAGATGCATCTCGGCAGAGCCGATATCATTTAGAGGGATGTTCTTAGAACCGGGAATTGTAAATTGCGCATGTTCCATTGGGCTGCGTACATCGATAAGCTGTCCACCAGACTCTAGAATTGACTTTGCCTCAGGACATGAAATTGATGAATTAAAGAACATTGTAACCGTCTCCTATAAAAAATAATGATGACACTATATATTAGTGGTTTCTTATATGCAAGGTGGGGGGCTATTTTTAGGATTTCAAGGGGCGGATATGCCAAAATTGAAAGCTCTTCAGCACTTTAGACATTAATAAAATTTATGCCTCTTCCTTATTGGCGACTCTCTAACTTCTATCTCTTCTATTTTGCCAGCCTGGGCGCGCTGCTGCCCTATTGGGGGCTCTACCTGAAGGATGAGGGCTACAGTGCGCTAGAGATTGGTGAGTTGATGGCGCTGGTGATGGCGACCAAGATCATCTCGCCCAATATATGGGGCTGGATTGCCGACCATACCGGTCACAAGATGACCATTATACGAACCGGATCGCTATTCTCCATTCTCTGTTTTGCCGGGGTATTCTGGGCTGAGGGCTACTGGGTGATGGCGCTGGTGATGTTTTCATTCAGCTTTTTCTGGAACGCTACGCTGCCACAGTTTGAGGCGGTTACTCTCAACTATCTACATGGAGACTCACACCGCTACAGTCTGATTCGGGTATGGGGCTCTATCGGTTTTATCGTGACGGCAGTGGTGTTGGGACCGTTGTTTGAGTGGATCAGTGTGGCCCATCTACCGGCCATTCTATTGGGAATCTATATCGCCATATTTCTGTCGAGTGGTCTGGTGCCTGAACAGAATAGAGAACCTGTTCATCATGAGCATTTACCACTAATTGGAGTACTCAAACAGCCCAGGGTGATTGCTCTACTGGTGGTCTGCTTTTTGATGCAGGCGAGTCATGGACCCTACTACACCTTCTTTACCCTCTATATGGAGGGGTATGGATATAGTCGCACAGTGATTGGTGAGCTGTGGGGGCTCGGGGTTATCGCTGAAGTGCTGCTGTTTATGGTGATGCACCGCCTTGTTCCAAAATTTGGACTGGAAAGATTGTTGATCTTTGCACTACTGATCACCTCGCTTCGCTGGTTGGTAACGGCACTATATGCCGATTCGTTAGTGGTGATTCTATTGGCGCAGCTGATCCATGCCGCCAGCTTTGGGATTTTTCATGCAGTGACTATCGCCATGTTCCACCACCATTTCCCAGGAAAGCTGCAGGGAAGGGGCCAGGCACTCTATAGCAGTGTCAGTTTTGGGGCTGGTGGCGCCTTCGGTAGTTATGCAGGTGGTTTGAGTTGGGATCAGTTTGGGCCTGAAAGTATCTATCTGTTTGCCAGTCTAATGACCATCACCGCCTATCTCATCGCACAAAGATGGTTTAGCGGTAAAAGTAACAGAGCTCAATAACATTACAAAGAGTATTGGAAATGGGTGCTAAAATGTTTAATATCTGAATCGGCCATCGGATTGATGGCTGTTTAAAACATAGTCAAGGAAATACAGGAGTTATGACTAATGAAGAAACTACTTATGATTGTAGGCCTACTCAGTGCCGTTTCACTACAAGCCGCCCCAATTAACATCAATAGTGCCGATGCCAAATCGATCTCAAAGGCGTTAAATGGTGTGGGAAAAGTGCGCGCCGAAGCGATTGTTCAGTATCGCGAGCAACACGGCAAGTTTGGCTCAGCCGATGACTTGGCCAAGGTACAGGGAGTGAGCCACAGGATAGTGGAGAAAAACAGGGAGGATATACTACTTTCAGATAACTAATGGGGAGCGGGGTGGCCAAATATTGCCACCCCGTCTCTTTCACTTCAGGGAACATATCTTTTGTTATCTCAGACATCCTTCTCCATAATGGACAGATGGCTTATTACGACATCTTCAATGGCGATGCAGATGGTATCTGCGCGCTACATCAGCTGCGACTGCAACACCCTATAGATTCTACTCTTATCACCGGCCTCAAACGGGATATCAACCTGCTTGATCAGGTCATTCCTGAGAAGGGAGACCAGCTAACGGTTCTTGACATCTCTCTCGATAAAAACCGAGCTGGGGTAGAGCGGGTGATTGAAATGGGGGCAGAGCTCTTTTATGCCGACCACCACTTTGCAGGCGACGCCCCACTTCA
>JAPHSO010000316.1 GCA_026193675.1 Gammaproteobacteria bacterium
ACACCTAACCTGCGCAAAATAGCCTTTACAAGTTAGAGCTATCCAAACTCCAGATTCTCTGACAAATCTTATGTCCTGACACCACTTCCGAGAAAACTCTCCCTATAGCGTCACCATTTTTTCAGCATTAGAAAAAATGGTGACGATTCCTCAATATTGACGCTAAGTGCTAGATTAGCAACACAATTCGGTGTATGTTCATCTAATAAAGTGAGGATAACGGCTCTATTTATCGGGAGACGTTCCTTTGAGATGCAGTAATAATAAGTTGGAAGTTATTAGATCTAAACATGGCTCAACAAAGTAAGATAATAATTGGCGGCCTGGCACGTCACCTGGTTGCAAACGGCTCAATCAGCCAAGAAGATGCGATCAAGGCTACCGAGGAGGCAACCAAAAATAAAATACCTCTAGTAACCCAGATTGTTCAGAGCAAGCTGATCTCCGCCTTTGACCTTGCCTCAACTGCTGCAAATGAGTTTGGACAACCCTTCTTTGACCTGAGCTGTTTTGAGTATGATCAAGAAACCGCACCTACAGTTAATGAAAAGCTCATTAAGACCCATCATGCATTGCCTCTCTACAAGCGGGCAAACCGTCTGTTTATCGCGATATCGGATCCACTCAACTTTAATGCCCTGGATGAGTTTAAATTCCATGCTGGGGCAAACGCTGAAGCCATCCTGGTTGAAGATGACAAGTTATCGGCCCTAATTGAGAAAACCCTTGAGGCTCAGGACACCTCAATGGATGATCTGGGAGATGATGATCTAGAAGATCTGGACATCTCAGCAGGTGATGATGAGGATGATTCAGGCGCGGTTTCAGAGTCTGAAGTTAACGATGCTCCTGTCGTAAAATTTGTTAATAAAATTCTGTTAGATGCCATCAAGAGAGGGGCTTCTGACCTCCACTTCGAGCCCTACGAAAAACGCTACCGCATCCGATTCAGGGTGGATGGCGTGCTTAAAGAGATGGCCTCGCCACCAATTCAACTTGCAGGAAAGTTGGCAGCACGTATAAAGGTTATGTCACAGCTTGATATCTCTGAACGCAGAGTTCCCCAGGATGGCCGTATCAAGCTCAAGATCTCCAAGAATAAAGCGATCGATTTTCGTGTGAGTACCTGCCCTACCCTGTTTGGTGAGAAGACGGTAATGCGTATCCTCGATCCATCAAGTGCAAGTCTCGGTATCGATATGCTCGGATATGATCCGGAGCAAAAACAGCTCTATCTTGACAATCTTGCAAAACCATACGGGATGATTCTGGTTACTGGGCCAACAGGTAGTGGTAAGACCGTATCCTTGTATACAGGTCTTAATATCCTCAATACTGAAGATCGAAATATCTCAACAGCAGAGGATCCGGTGGAGATTAACCTGGAGGGCATCAATCAGGTTAACGTAAACGATAAAGTTGGCCTCACCTTTGCTGCCGCGTTGAAGGCATTTCTACGTCAGGATCCAGATATCATCATGGTTGGTGAGATACGTGACATCACCACTGCAGAAATTGCCGTCAAAGCGGCTCAGACTGGTCACATGGTTATGTCGACCCTGCATACCAATGATGCACCACAAACACTCGCACGACTGATTAATATTGGTGTTGCCCCTTACAACATTGCAAATGCAGTTAACCTGATTATTGCCCAACGACTCGCCCGACGTCTATGCAATAACTGCAAAGAGGTAGAAGATGTACCTCGAGAGGCGATGATAGAGGAGGGATTCCCCGAGGATCAAATTGATGATTTGAAGATTTACAAAGCTAACGGATGTGAGCAGTGTAATGAGGGATATAAAGGACGGGTAGGTATCTATCAGGTTCTCCCAATTTCAGAAGATATGGGGAAACTCATCATGAAGGGTGGAAATGCATATGATATGGCCGAACTGGCACAAAAAGAGGGGCATAATGACCTCCGTCAGTCCGCCATTATTAAGGTGATGCAGGGTGTCACCAGCCTTGAAGAGATTAACCGAGTAACACAAGACTAATTATGGCAAAAAAAGAACCAAAAAAAGTTCTCTTCGTATGGGAAGGGAAGGATCGATCAGGTAAATCTGTTAGTGGGGAGATAATGGCTGTTAACTCAGCTCTTGCGAAAGCTGATCTTCGGCGCAGAGGTTCTAACCCCCTAAAAGTCCGCAAGAAGCCAGTCCCCTTATTTGGTGGAGGACCCAAAAAGAAAAAGATCACCACCGCCGATATTAGTATCTTTTTCCGCCAGCTTGCGACGATGATGTCTTCAGGTATTCCTCTGGTTCAATCATTCGATATTGTAGGCAATGGAAATGAAAATCCATCCATGAGAGAGCTAATCCTGCATATTAAGAGTGATCTTGAGGGCGGTGGAACGATGGGGGACGCTTTTAGAAAGCACCCTGACCAATTTGACGAGCTATCATGCAACTTGATTGCAGCAGGAGAGCAGGCCGGTATTCTTGAGGGAATGCTCGCCAAGATTGCGCACTACAAAGAGAAGAGCGAGTCTCTAAAAGCAAAAGTTAAAAAGGCGATGACCTACCCCATCACAATTATCGTCATCGCACTTTCAATTACTATGATGCTTCTGATCTTTGTAATTCCTCAATTCCAGGCTATTTTTTCAGGATTCGGGGCCGATCTTCCTGCACTAACACTGATCATGATCCAGGCCTCAGAGTTTTTACAGTCGTATTGGTGGATCGTCATTGGTGGCATTGTTGGTGTCGTACAAACTATCTCTTTTTTAAAGAAGAAGTCTCCAGCCTTTGCCCGTGGATTTGAGAATACGATCCTTCGAATTCCTGTTGTAGGTGACATTTTGATCAAATCGGCTATTGCCCGTTTTGCTCGAACTCTTGGCACAATGTTTTCAGCGGGTGTCCCCCTCGTAGAGGCGATGGAATCTGTTGCTGGTGCCGTTGGTATTGGCAGATACAAAGATGCTGTATTGACTATGAAAGATGAGATCACAACAGGTACATCTCTGACTGACTCAATGATTCATGCAAATATTTTTCCGGTAATGGTTGTACAAATGACCTCTATTGGTGAGGAGGCCGGTTCTATCGATTCCATGCTAGAGAAAGTCGCCGACTTTTATGAGGAGGAGGTAGATAACCTGGTTGATAACCTCAGTAGTCTTATGGAGCCACTAATCATGGTTGTCCTAGGGGGTATCGTGGGCACTATTGTCATGGCGATGTACCTACCTATCTTTAAAATGGGTACAGCAATCTAACTCTATGCAACCGTATTTCAATATCGATTCAACCTATTTTGTTCTATTAATCTCTCTACTTGGCCTCATTGTCGGTAGTTTCCTAAACGTCGTTATCCATCGCCTGCCCAAGATGATGGAAAAGGATTGGCGCTCACAGTGCCTCTCTTTTCTTGAAATGGACGAAGAGAAAGATACCAAAGTGCGTTACACCTTAAGTCAGCCGCCATCACACTGCCCCAAATGTAACCATCCCATCTCACCATTTGAGAATGTTCCGCTAATTAGCTTTCTACTCCAAAAAGGAAAATGCCGTCACTGTGGTGAACCAATATCATGGCGTTATCCAATTATTGAGCTCATCTCTGCAATTCTCTCAGCTGTCATCGCCTTCCACTTTGGAATGAGCAGTGCAGTAATCTTTGCATTGCTTCTGACATGGGCTCTCATTGCACTGACCGTTATCGATCTCGATCACCAACTGTTACCCGATTCAATCACCCTCCCATTTCTCTGGCTAGGTCTGATCCTCAGTACTCAAAATGTCTTCATTGATATGCAGGCCAGCATCATCGGTGCAGCTATCGGTTATCTCTCTCTCTGGTCGATCTATTGGGTATTTAAAATTGTGACTGGAAAAGAGGGAATGGGCTATGGTGATTTTAAACTTCTTTCCCTGTTTGGAGCATGGCTCGGCTGGCAGTCCCTTCCCCTTATCATTCTTCTCTCTGCAGGGGTCGGTGCCATTGTTGGAATTTCACTGATTCTATTTAAAAATCATCAGCGGCAACAACCTATTCCCTTTGGCCCCTATCTTGCCAGTGCAGGATGGATCGCCATGTTGTGGGGTGACCAAATCACAAAGGCCTATCTCGACTGGGCTTTGTCGATATAGAGTCCATAAGCAGGCCATGAATCCGTTAATTGTAGGGCTAACGGGAGGGATAGGGAGTGGAAAAACAACTATCTGCGAAGAGTTTTCCCGGCTAGGTGTCCCTGTAATTGATGCAGACCATATTGCCATGGATGTTGTGGCGAAGGGTCAACCCGCGCTACATGATCTTAGCCGTCATTTCGGCCCTCAAATTCTAAACAGGGATGGCTCCCTTAACCGCTCAGAACTACGAACCATTATATTCAGGGATCAACAGCAAAGAGCCTATGTTGAAAAACTGCTTCACCCGTTAATACTTCAGAAGATAAGAGAACAGGTTGAGAGCTGTGACACCCCCTATGTCATTGTCGAGATTCCACTACTCATTGAAGCTGGATGGCAGCAACAGGTCGATCAGATTCTGGTGATTGATCTGCCGGAGGAGCTTCAGATAAAACGTCTGCAAGAGCGCAGTGGTCTAGATCATTTAACAATTGAGCAGATAATGGCGAGCCAACTCACCCGTTCAGAGAGAATTGAGTATGCCGATCAAATTATCGACAATAGCGGTGATCCTGGCGAACTCTTAAAAATCGTATCCAATCTACACCACCAATTTTTGCAACTCTCAGAGATGCGGCATCGGTAGATACAAAATGTTATGCTATATGAGCGTCCATTAATAGATTAAGCCTTTATAGTGACTACCCGTTACACAGTATACGAACAACCACTCAATGAGCGTATCCGTACCTTGCTGCGGCTTGAGCATCTATTCAGTCAGGCATTCCATTTTAACCAGGGAGCCTCTATCTGGGATAGCCGAATGATGATCACTACCCTGTTTGATCTTCTTGATCTCTTCTCAAGGGCAGACCTCAAGACTGAAATTATTAAAGAGGTTGACCGAGCCACATCCAATCTAAATGCCCTCCTGGAGAATCCTGCTGTCGATGGCAAGCGCCTCTCAACGATACTCAAGGCGCTTCAGCACATTACCGCCAATCTGCACAACATTAGCGGTCAATTAGGTCAGACCCTACGCCAGGATGAATTTCTGGCATCAATACGCCAAAGAAGCACCATTCCTGGCGGAACCTGTGACTTTGATCTTCCTGGTTACCATCATTGGCTCGAGCAACCTAGCGAACTACGCCAATCAAGACAGCAGTTATGGCTTCGAAGCCTTGAACCGATTCAACAAGCTGTCGAGCTGCTTCTCAAACTAAACCGTAATAGCGCTGAACCACAACAAGCTATCGCTGAAGCCGGGCAGTATCAGCAGCAGCTTGAGAACAACTACCCCTATCAGATGATTCGAGTATTTTTACCACACCAGGCGAACTACTATCCCGAGATTAGCGGTAGTAAACATATGTTCACCATCCGTTTTCTTCACACCGGTGGTGAACATAATCCTGATGATCAGGGGAAGATTATGAAAGACGATCTCCCATTTCAACTCGCCTTATGTCTACTATGAAAAAGGTCAAATGCCCGACCTGCGGCACTAAGGTCGAGTGGTCAGAGAAGAGTCCATTCCGTCCGTTTTGCAGTGACAAGTGCCGACTAATCGATCTTGGAGATTGGGCCAGTGAGAACCACGCAATTCCAGGTCGTGATGGTGAGGCTGAATGGATGACCGGAGGGGATAATCCCGAAGTTGAAGGAAATTCCCTCAATTAGCTTCAATAGCCTTTAAGCCGATTCATGCTCCCAAAGTGCCCGAATCGCCGCTACGCCTTGCGCACCATGAAGCTGAGCCTGTTTAAGATCTGAAGCGGCCATCCCGCCTAATGCATACACAGGTATTGAGATTTGATTGGTATACTCCTGAAACTTCTGCCATCCCAGTGGCGAAGCGTCAGGGTGAGTCTTGGTCGCCTGCACAGGGGATAGTAACGCAAAATCTGCACCTAATTCTTCGGCCAGCTTAAGTTCATCAATATTGTGACATGAAGCTGAGAGGAGTGATGTCGATTCACGAAGCTTAGAGTTAGCCTCCCTGAGTTGGGCGCTGGTCAGGTGCAATCCCGCAGAGAGAGAATCACATATCTCCGTAAGCTGTAACATCACCCCATTTTCGCTACAGATAGATGCGACCTGTTGTGCTAACTCCAGGTATTGACTGGAGTCGAGCGTTTTGGCTCTCAACACCACCTGCAGCCGTTCACCTGAATTCTGCAGCCGCTGCTCCAGGTGTGATAAGAATCCAGGCCACGCCTCAGGAGATCCAGGATCGGGGGTGATGAGCAGATAATCGGCCAGATTAAGGGCTCGAATGATTGAACGATTTGCCTCTGGAAAAGAGTAGTTCAGAAGCTCCGACTGTTTAATCCAACGAATTGGCTGTCCTTCGCGACCACTCGCCTCTCCCTTAAAGCCATCAACAATCCAGACATCAAGGAACACGCCCTGTTCTGGATATTTGAACGGTAATCGAATCAGTGGATGCATCTGGGTGGCCGTAATCCCAAGCTCTTCATCAAGTTCTCGTTGAAGGGCTCCATCAACTGTCTCACCCGATTCCACCTTGCCGCCAGGAAACTCCCATAGTCCTCCTTGTAGCGCATTTTGATGACGTTGGGATATGAGAAGAGCACCTGACCTGTCGATTACAGCTGCAACCGCAATATGCTGATAATCTGAAAACTGTTCAGGAAGCTGACTTGTCATTACGAACGATATTCTGCATTAATCTCAACATACTTATAGGAGAGATCTGAAGTCCAGACCGTTGCTGAATTATCTCCTCTGCCCAACTCAACCCGAATCGTAATCTCATCTCGGTTCATCACAACCTGTCCCCGCTCTTCAGAGTAGGTCTCTGCGCGACCACCGTTTTCAACAATCAGAACATCACCAAGATAGATCTTGATCCGTTCAAGATCGAGATTTTTCACACCAGCTCTTCCCACCGCAGCCAGAATCCGCCCCCAATTGGGATCACTGGCAAAGAGGGCTGTCTTCACCAGTGGTGAATGGGCGATTGTATAGGCGACATTTTCACATTCAGCTTCACTTCCTCCACCATCAACCTCTACAGTCACAAACTTGGTTGCACCTTCGGCATCTCGAATCATCATTTGCGCCAGCTTCTGCAGCATGGAATTAAGCAAATTGCTAAAAAGATGAAGCTCCCTGGAACCCTCTCCAATTACAACACCACTCTGCCCGGTAGCCATCAATAGACAGGAGTCATTAGTGGAGGTATCACCATCTACAGTGATTCGATTAAAGGAGCATTTAACCGCTTGATTGAGCAGATTCTGAAGCAACGAGGCATCAATTTCTGCATCGTTCGCAATATATGCCAGCATAGTCGCCATATCGGGGCGAATCATACCGCTTCCTTTTGCAATTCCGGTAAG
>JAPHSO010000006.1 GCA_026193675.1 Gammaproteobacteria bacterium
CGGGCCTTTATCAATGGACAACCGGTGCCGCTCCAGAGTGTTCGCGAACTTGGAGAGATGCTGGTTGAGATACATGGTCAACATGCGCACCAGTCACTCCTGAAAAAAGATGAGCAGCGCCAGCTTCTTGACCAGTTTGCCCACCACATGCCGCTGGTCGCTGAACTCTCTAACCACTACAAAACATGGCAACAGAGCCTCAAGCAGCTAAACGAGATAGTGGCCCGCCAGAGTGAACGTCAGGCCTATGAAGAGCTGCTCAACTTTCAGATTGCTGAACTCACAGAGCTCGGTCTAACTGAAGAGGAGCTGAGTGAACTCGATATTGAACATCGACGCCTCTCACATGCCCATCAGCTGATGCAGGAGAGCCATCAAGCGCTGCAACAGATCGAAAATGATGAACATGGTTCAACCATATCGACACTTTCAACCACCGGCACTAGTCTGCAAGAGCTTCAAAAAATTGATGACGCCCTTACCAGCGTGGCCGAACTGGTCGATAGCGCCACCATCCAGCTGCGTGAAGCGGCCGGTGAACTACGCGACTATCTTGATCGGCTAGAGGTTGACCCTCAACGTCTGGAACAGATTGATCAGCGTCTCAGTGAGATTCATCAGATCGCCCGTAAACACCACATCAAACCGGAAGAGCTCCCTGCTCTGTTAGAGAAACTGACCCAGGAGCAGGAAAAGCAGGGAAATACCCAGGAGACGATGGCGGCGCTGCAGCAACAGGTTGAAAATGAACAGAAACTCTACCAGCAGATTGCCGAGAGGGTGACTGAATCTCGCAGAGAGGCCGCTATAAAACTGGCTCAGGCAGTGACCACCAATATCCAGCAACTCGGTATGGGCGAAGGGGTATTTGAGGTCAAACTGACAGCTCTAGCTGAGGGTGGGGCCCATGGGATGGAACAGGTTGAATTTATGATTCAGACCAACGCAGGCCAATCGATGCAGCCACTGAATAAGATCGCCTCCGGTGGTGAGCTCTCGCGAATCAGTCTGGCAATTCAGGTGGTTAATGCGGATCAGCACCAACGCCCCACAATGATATTCGATGAGGTCGATGTGGGTGTTGGAGGCTCTACCGCAGAGATGGTCGGTAAACAGTTACAGAAAGTGGCTGCCCACTGCCAGGTGATCTGCGTCACCCACCAACCACAGGTTGCCGCTCATGCGCATAACCATTTTAGAATCTCAAAACTAAGCGACGGTGTAAAAACTCGCACCGAGGTCTCCCCTCTCAATCAACAACAACGGATTGCCGAGATTGCCAGAATGTCAGGTGGAATTGAGGTGACGGAGCAGACGCTCTCTCATGCTGAGGAGATGTTTAACCGAATGCAGGGTTAAGTTTTTTACTGACCCTTTTTGCGGCAGTCGGGACATACACCATAGATTGTGAGGTGGTGGTCGGTCATCTCGAAGCCATGCTCATCGACAATCTCCTGCTGCCGCTTCTCGATCACATCATCGACAAACTCCTCCACCTTGCCACAACGGACACAGAGGATATGGTCGTGATGTTCACCTTCATCCAGCTCAAAGACCGCCTGACCACTCTCAAAATTGTGGCGCGAGACCAGCCCAGCCGCCTCAAATTGGGTTAAAACTCGATAGACTGTTGCCAGACCAACATCCTCACCAGAGCTGACCAGCTCCTGGTGGAGCGTCTCTGCACTCATATGGCGGCCGTTGCACTCCTCAAGCAGGTTCAATATTTTCAACCTGGGCAGGGTCACTTTTAGTCCTGCACTCTTAAGATTTTCTCTACCTAGACCCAAAACTTCCTCCTTTTGACCACTCTTCAACCATAAAGACCAATTCATCTTGGTGTTCCGTTAAAGAGAGGCTATGATTCGCCACCAATATAACTGACGACATTGGCATGAAAAAACGACTACTCAATCTCACCCTCCTTCTCACACTAATTAGTGGATGCGCATATGAGATTGAGATTCAACAGGGAAATATTATCACTACCGCTCAGGTAGAGCAGCTAAAAATTGGTATGGATCAGCAACGGGTCCGTTTCATTATGGGCACACCACTATTGCAGGACCCTTTTCATCAACAGCGTTGGGACTATATCTTCGAACTAAAATCAGAGGAGCGTCAGGTGGCCCCCTATAGAGTCACCCTCTATTTTGAAAAAGGTCTCCTGAAAAGCATTGAAAAGAGTGGTGAGCTGCCTGAGAGTCCCATTCCCAAGGCATTAAGATAATAATTCAGACTCAATATAAGGCGTTGTAACTCTCTAGCTTGAGGGCTCGACGTCCCCGCCCCCTTTACTCATCCGTTTACCTTCAGCAGCACGCTTTTTACGCACCTCTTTTGGATCAGCAATCAAAGGCCGGTAGATCTCTATTCTATCTCGCTCATTGAGTGTTTTATCGAGCTTGGTCAGCTTGCCAAAAATCCCCACCTTATTCTTGGTGAGATCTATCTCTTCAAACCTTTCAAGGATTCCCGATTTTTGTATCGCAGCCTCCACAGTATCTGTCGACTCAATGTCTACTTCCAGGATGATCTGCTCTTCAGGAACTGCATAGGCGACCTCAATTGAGATCAATTTATCGCTTGCCATAAACTTCTACCGCCCTCTTTGCGAAAGAATCTACCAGTGAACCGGCAATATTGTTAAACACTTTGCCGATCGCCATCGCCACCAGTCGGTTTGAAAATTCAAAATTGAGATCAAGCGACACTTTGCAGCCACTCTCCCCGAGCGGTTGAAAATACCAGTTTCCGTCAAGGCTCTTAAATGGCCCATCAACCAGGCTCATCGCAATCTTCTCACCAGGGGTATTAACATTGTGTGTCGTAAATGACTTTTTGAGACTGCCATGAGCAATCTCAACGGTGGCCTCCACAAAGTCATCCTCAGCCTTAACTATTTTTGAACCACCACACCAGGGGAGAAATTTCTGATAGTCGTCAATGTTACTAACCAGCTGGTACATCTCATCGCTACTGTAATTAACCAGTGCGCTCTTGTTTACATTCGGCATCTGAATCTCAAAGGGTTAAGGCTTAATCGCCCCAACGGCATGTAAAAAAATAACAATTAAGGCTACGGGAGAGAGATAGCGGATCATGAAAAACCAGATTCGGTATGCCCAGCTATCACCCATCTCATCTCTGGAAGAGCTCCTATTGAGGCTCCATCCAACAAAGATCGCAATAAATAGCCCACCTAGCGGCAGCATAATATTCGAAGCGAGGTAGTTTAATAGATCAAAGAGGTTCATACCACGGAACTGATAGCTCTCAGATGCCCAAATATTGAAGGAGAAAATGGTCCCAATCCCCAACATCCAGACGATGATGCCGATCCAGACTGCAGCACGTACCCGGGTAAAGTTTTTGCATTCAACCAACCAGGCGACTGCCGGTTCAATCAATGCAATGGCTGAACTCCATGCGGTGAAGATGAGCATCAGGAAAAAAAGGCTTCCCCAAAATGCGCCATTCACCATGTAACCAAAGGCGATAGGTAGTGTTTGAAAGATTAATCCGGGGCCCAGATTTGGTGCCAAATTGTTCTCAAACACGAGTGGGAAAATGACCAGCCCCGCAAGAAGAGATACCAGTGTATCTGCGACAACGATAATCGATACCGTCTTGGTAATGGAGTACTGCCGTGGAAGATAGGCTCCATAGGTAAGAATTGCCCCCATCCCCAAACTTAATGTAAAGAAAGCGTGCCCCATTGCCGTCAGAGCGCCACCTGCCGTCAACTTACTAAAATCGGGATAGAAGAGAAAATGGATCCCCTTTGCGAAACTCTCTCCAGTCTGTGACGAGTGCCACAACAGAAGCAA
Source organism: Gammaproteobacteria bacterium (assembly GCA_026193675.1). Classification (GTDB taxonomy): domain Bacteria; phylum Pseudomonadota; class Gammaproteobacteria; order Thiohalomonadales; family Thiohalomonadaceae; genus JAOTST01. The sequence goes on from JAPHSO010000006.1 coordinate 3,831, forward strand.
CAGCAAAAGAAATAGAAGCGGAATCACATACCGAACCGCCCGCTCCAACCCTGAGCGCACACCATGAGCAACCACCAGCATGGTCACTACCAGGAAGATGGTATGCCAGGCCAGCATCCGTTCTGGATCGGCAATCAACTCACTGAAGATGGTGACAACACCTGTGCTTGTCACCCCATCAAAGGCACCAGATGCCGTTCGAAACAGGTAGGCGATAGCCCAACC
>JAPHSO010000245.1 GCA_026193675.1 Gammaproteobacteria bacterium
GGTACACAAACAATGATACCATTTCGCGTATGGTTGTGAAGGCAATGGATCTGTACTTGGGCGTACCCTCTGTACTGATTGATCCTGATAATGATCGCCGAGAACTGTACGGCAAAGCAGGTGCGTATCGTAACAAGCCGTACGGCCTTGAGTACCGTACACTTAGTAACTTCTGGATTCACACAGAAGCTCGCCGCATCTGGGCTTGCAAACAGGCTGTGAAGGCTGTAGCTAACGCAGACAGTGCCGAGTTCATGATTGCTGTAGTCGGTGAGCAGGCTGTGCAAGATTGCATCAACACAGGTGATCGTGACCTTGCTCGTCACATCATTCAAACTCTTAACATTCCACACGACGGAAGGATTGAATATGCCAAGGCTGCTTGATATTCGTGAAGATTACGTCCGTGATCTGAACATGCACTACACTGGTTCTGTCTGGAAAGACCTCACAGATAGCTCATTCATGCTGATTATGGATGTGCAAGAACACCGAGATGGTGTGCGTATTGTGTACCAAGACAGCAAGAAGGATGAGCAGTTTAAGAGCTGCTCTATGGAAGAACTGCGTGAACGCTTCAAGGCTATCTCTCTTGAAGACGGTTTCATTAACCTGAACGGGTACTGCCTGTACGCTGAGCGTACTATCGACGGTAAGTACAAAAAGACAACAACGCTGAACAATACGTCTGTTGAGCCTCTTGGTCATACGTACATTCGTGTGAACAACAAGCGTGTGAAGCGTAATCTGGATGCGTACACCTGCATGAAGGCTCTGAAGGCTATGTACTATAGCTTCGATGATGCTCTTCGCAAGATCGAGAACGGTGAGATGTTCTCCGTTGCGATGAGTGATCGCATGGCTATCGTAAAGCAGCCTGTTGCTGACGACACAGATCGAGCGCATGTTGTGTATTACGATGTGTACGTAGGCGAGATCAAAGATCAGCAGATTCAATTCGTTGATGAAGCTGTCCGTGGTCTTGTAATTGAACAGTTGGAGGAAGTTGGATATGCAGCTTAAAGAAGTAATTGGACACGAGCCAGACATTCGCACATACAAGGACGGCGAGGACATTCCTGCTGACTCCTTGGTAGGTATAGAGGTTGAGCTTGAGGCTTTCCGTGGTGATCTAGGTGAGCTGGTGTACTGGCGCATGGAGCATGACGGTTCCCTGCGTGAAGGTGGTGTTGAGTTCGTACTTCGCCAGCCACTTACAGGCTTCGATCTTGAGAAAGCCATCAATGAACTGTACGACAAGGTTCTTCAGAACTGTAAATACGAAAGTAACATTCGTACAAGTACGCATATACACATTGATGTTCGTGATATTAGTACCGAGCACCTGCGTCGCATCGTGTTCTTTTATGCGATGTTCGAGCGATTCATCTACGATATGGTGTCGCCAGAGCGGGAGTTCAGCTTTTACTGTGCTCCGTTGTTCTCATCTGTGCAGAACCGTCGCCGTATTGCTGAGTCTCTGGACTCTCATAACTTCCGCCGGTGCCCGAAGTACAGCGGTCTGAACCTGAAGAGCATCAATAACTACGGCAGCCTTGAGTTCCGTATGCATCAAGGCATGACCAAAGAGACAAACCTGCGTACATGGATTGCTCTGCTGCTTAAGCTCAAGACAGGCACCAAGGCGTACGAGGATGTGCCTCTGGATCATATCCTGCGTCTGTACAGTGAGAACAGTGCTGAGGTACTGCTTGAGCAGATTCTTGGGTTCGATATGTTTAACAAGACTGTCAAGAATCGGTACAACGAGCGCCTGAAGGGTAGTATGCGCTCTGCTCAGGATATGCTCCTGCTGCGCCGTGAGAACACGCTGAAGCAGATGGAACGCCAGTGGTACAGAGAGTACAACGGGCAGAAAGGCGGTGACATTGAAGGCATTGATCCTGAAGTGCTTGAGATCCTGCGTAACCGTCGTGACGAAATTCTTAACCAATAAGGCTTAAGGCCGGAGGATAGTACATTGTGTGGCATAGTTGGATACGTAACTGGTAAAAACACCACAAATCACGAGAAGTTCTTTAAACAGGCGCTAATTGCTGACATCTTGCGCGGTTTCGATAGCACTGGTGTGATCATTGGTGACGATAAAGGATGGGGCACGTACAAGAAAGCAGTGAATGCTATTGACTTTCTTGATATGAAGAAGGCCAGTAATCTCGTGAACAGTAACGGCCTGAACCGTCCTGCGTTCATGATCGGCCATAACAGAGCAGCTACCGTTGGTAACGTGAACGCTGCTAATGCTCACCCGTTCGAGCACGGTGATCTTGTTGGTGTCCACAACGGCACCCTTCGTACTTACCACAGGCTTGAGAACAACCGAGGGTTTGATACAGACAGTGAGGCTCTGTACTACAATCTGTCGA
>JAPHSO010000390.1 GCA_026193675.1 Gammaproteobacteria bacterium
AATCGTAGCGGTGAGATTGCCAAGAAGCTCAACTTGAGCCCAAAGACGATTAGCACCTATCGCACTCGCCTGTTTGATAAGCTTAAAGTCCATAACGAGGCAGAGATGACTCGTCTCGCATCCCGTTACGGTGTGCTAGAGGGGATTGAGTAACTCATTCGATCACCGTGCTTTTCTTGCGCGGCTCACCTCGTCTCCCGGCGTCTATCAGATGCTGGATGGCGATAACGCGATCATCTATGTCGGCAAGGCAAAGAACCTAAAAAAACGGGTCAGTAGTTATTTTCGTAGTTCTGGTATAGCTCCTAAAACGGCGGCTCTGGTTGCGCAGATCGCCAATATTGAGATTATCACCACTCACACCGAGGGTGAGGCGCTGCTGCTTGAAAACAGTCTGATCAAAAAGCACCGGCCTCGTTACAACATCCTGCTTCGTGATGATAAGAGCTATCCCTATATCTTTCTCTCGGATCACCCCTATCCACGGCTCACCATTCATCGCGGTACCCGGCGTAAAAAGGGGCGCTACTTTGGACCCTATCCCAGTGCCGGGGCGGTTCGTGAAAGTTTGGGGCTATTGCAGAAGATCTTTCCAGTGCGTCAGTGTGAAGATCAATTTTATAAAAATCGCAGCCGCGCCTGTCTGCAATATCAGATAGAGCGCTGTTCTGCCCCATGTGTCGGTTATATCAGTGAAGAGGCCTATGCCGAGGATGTACGTCATACGGTGATGTTTCTGCGTGGAGAGCAGAGTATCGTTATTGATGAGCTGGTCGAGCAGATGGGACAGGCTTCAGGGCAACTTGAGTTTGAGAAGGCGGCGTTGATCCGTGATCAGATATCTCATCTTCGACGGGTTCAGGAGCGCCAGCATGTGGTGAGCCAGAGTGGAGACCTTGATGTGATCGCCGCAGCTGAGAAGGGTGGCGTGGGTATCATTCAGATCTTCAATATCCGTGATGGACAGAACCTGGGTAATAAGAGCTTTTTTCCTGCACATACCCGAGGCACCGAGACTGAGGAGATGCTAAGTGCCTTCATCTCGCAGTACTATCTGATTGATGAGGATGGTGCAGGTCAACGCAAAATCCCGCCACAGATCCTGATCAATCATGAATTTGAAGAGCGTTCGCTGCTTGAACAGGTTCTGACTGAGCAGCTTGGAAAGAGAGTTGAAATCCGTCGGCCCAAACGGGGAGAGTGGATGCACTGGATAGAGATGGCTGAACGCAACGCGGATCAGGCGTTATCGACTCATCTGACTCGCAAGGAGAGTCTACGCGGACAGTTTGAGGCGGTCGCTAAGGCGCTGAATCTCGATGAAGATCCACAACGAATTGAGTGTTTCGATATCAGCCATACGATGGGTGAGGCGACAGTTGCCTCATGCGTGGTCTTTGGGCGTGAGGGTGCAATCAAGTCTGATTATCGTCGCTACAATATTGAAGGAATTACCGGCGGTGATGACTACGCCGCGATGCGTCAGGCTCTTGAGAGAAGATATCAGCGCCTGAAGGAGGGTGGTGATGATGCAAAATGGCCCGATCTACTGTTGATTGATGGCGGTCTTGGGCAGTTACGTCAGGCTGAGTCAGTGATGAATGAGCTCCAGCTGGTGGGGATTACCATGGTAGGTGTTGCGAAAGGGGAGACACGTAAGCCGGGTTTGGAACAGCTTATCTTGTCGGGACAACCACAGCCGATTATACTGCCTGCCGATTCACCTGCACTCCATCTAATCCAGCAGGTTAGAGATGAGGCCCACCGCTTTGCGATAACGGGCCATCGACAGCGGCGGGACAAAAAGCGGAAAACATCTCCATTGGAGACGATTCCAGGTCTTGGGCCAAAACGTCGCCAGCTGTTGTTAAAGCAGTTTGGAGGTCTTCAAGAGGTTGCCAGAGCCGGTATAGAAGATCTGCAGAGAATCAAAGGAATTAGCCGCAAACTGGCAGTAGAAATATACGATACGTTTCACCCAAAATTATGAGCCTAAATCTGCCAAACATCCTGACCCTGCTACGAATCATATTGATTCCCATCATGGTTCTCGCCTTCTACTATCCAGCTGAATGGTCCAATATTGCGGCAACCGCCATTTTTGTTGTTGCGGCCGTGACCGACTGGCTGGATGGCTATCTCGCACGAAAACTAAATATGAGTAGTCGCTTTGGCGCTTTTCTCGATCCTGTCGCAGACAAGCTGATGGTCGCTGTCGCACTGATACTTATCGTCGATCTCAACCCAACGCCCTATGGTGGATTCTGGCTGGCGATTCCTGCAGCAGTCATCGTGGGGCGTGAGATCACCATCTCCGCGCTTCGCGAGTGGATGTCGGAAATAGGCGCATCCAGTAAGGTAGCTGTCAGTATGCTGGGCAAGATCAAGACCTCTGCTCAGATGGGTTCCCTCGGTCTCCTTATCTACCATGAACCGCTACTGGGTCATTCGATGGCCCTGTGGGGATTGGCGCTACTCTATGTGGCCGCAATTCTGACGATATGGTCGATGTTTGGCTATCTTAAGTCGGCATGGCCCACCCTGTCTAAGCAGTCCTGATAGTAAAAAATAGCCTTGTCAGGCCAAGTTTTCGCATATTGGCCACTTTTACTGTCGTAATAGTTACAATTTCTGTGGCATATGTTCTATAATGCGCCGCTTTGTTGCGTCGGGCTCTTAATTCTGTTTTGAGTTCAATGCATCATCCCGATTATTTGTTTGAGGAATTTGGAAACGATGGTAGTCATTCGTATGTCACGTGGCGGATCTAAAAAACGCCCTTTTTATCACTTGGTAGTTACCGACAGCCGTAACCGTCGTGATGGTCGCTTTATTGAGCGTGTTGGTTTCTTTAACCCAACAGCAACTGGTAACGAAGAGCGTCTGCGCCTCGATCAAGAGCGTATCGATCACTGGATCGGTCAAGGTGCCCAGCCTTCAGATCGTGTTGCCAAGCTGGTCAAAGAGAGCCAAGCTGCCGCTTAAACGCTCTATGCTGGGATAGTTCCGATGACGAGTGATAACGACTTCATCGTCGTCGGAAAGATCTCAGGCCTTTATGGTGTTCGCGGATGGGTACGGGTCTTCTCGTATACCCAGCCTCGCGAAAACATCACTACCTATAAAAACTGGTACCTCCAGGATGGCTCAGGGTGGACACCTTTTGAGTTAGAATCTGGACGGCTTCACTCCAAAGGCGTCGTGGCTAAACTTGTTGGCTACGATGATCGTGATCAAGCGATAAAACTTCAGCAAAAAACGATTGCTATCAAAAGGGAACAGCTCGCCAAGCTGCAAGAGGGTGAGTACTACTGGGAGCAACTCGTTGGTCTCAAAGTGACCAATCTTCAAGATATTGAGCTCGGAACGATCGATTCAATGTTGGAGACCGGGGCCAATGATGTGATGGTGGTGAAAGATCCCAATAAGGCACCGATTATCGAACAGACCTCAGAAGAGGAGCAGGAGCGACTTATCCCCTTTGTTCAGGGAGATGTTATTAAAGAGATCGATTTGGACTCAGGAACGATGCTGGTCGACTGGGACGCCGACTTTTAGGCAATATGCCCACCATGCGTTTCGATCTCATTACACTCTTTCCCGATACCTTCACGGCTGTGACAGAACACGGCGTCACCTCAAGAGCGCTGAAGCAGGATCTTTACAAGATCAACTTCTGGAATCCGAGAGACTACACTCAGGACAGGCACCGTACCGTTGATGATCGCCCCTATGGTGGTGGCCCCGGGATGGTGATGATGATTGAACCTTTGCGTGATGCGATCCATGCGGCCAGGGAGTCGGTAGCTCCTGATGAATCAGGGCAGAGCAGGGTGATAATGCTCTCACCACAGGGTGCAAAACTGGATCAGCAGAAGGTGCTCGAACTTTCGAAGATACCTCAGCTTATCTTGGTCTCCGGAAGATATGAGGGGATCGATGAGAGGTTGATCCAGAGCGAAATCGATGAAGAGCTCTCCATTGGTGACTTTGTTTTGAGTGGTGGAGAGCTCGCTGCGATGGTGGTGATTGATGCGGTGGTGCGTCAGATTCCCGGGGCGCTGGGTCATCAAGATTCGGCTGAACAGGACTCATTTAGCAATGGTCTGCTCGATTGTCCTCACTATACCCGTCCAGAAGAGTTCGAAGGGAGGGCTGTTCCAGAGGTACTTTTAAGTGGAAATCATAAGTTGATAGATGAATGGCGAATGATGCAATCGTTGGGAAGAACGGCCGAAAGACGCCCAGACCTGCTCGAAAAAGCCACTTTGGACCAAAAACAGCAAAAATTACTGCAAAAATACCGTCAAGGGACTAAGAATTCCTGACAAATAAATGTATAATCGCGCAACTTTTTTGAACGTACACTTGGAATAACACCATGAGCAACATTATTCAGCAACTCGAAGCGGAGCAGATGGGCCGCGAACTCCCAGAATTTGGACCTGGCGACACCGTCATCGTTAACGTTAAGGTTAAAGAGGGCACTCGTGAGCGTGTTCAGGCATTTGAAGGTGTTGTTATTGCCAAGACCAACCGCGGTCTTAACTCTGCATTCACTGTTCGTAAGATGTCTCACGGCGAAGGTGTTGAGCGTGTATTCCAGAGCTACAGCCAGGCGATTGACTCTATCGAAGTGAAGCGTCGTGGCGATGTGCGTCGCGCCAAGCTCTACTATCTTCGAGGCCTCACCGGCAAGGCTGCTCGTATTAAAGAGAAGCTTAAGATTAAAAAATAGGAGAGGTAACGTTGCTACGGCAGCGAAACATCTTTGTCAAAAAGGGCGGGTTTGCAGCGATGCAAGCTCGCCTTTTTTTATTGCTGCTTTTGGTTGGGCTCACCAATCCGCTCTGTGCAAATCCTCAGATTATAGAAACCTACCAGAAACTTGCTGAGAGTGGTGCCTCACAGCTCGCTCTGGAAGGTCTCAGAGCAGGGGCTCCAGCCATTGAGAGTGATCCGCTAGCCTGGAGCAACTGGCAACGTGCAGAGTTGCAGATTCTGGCTAGACAACAGTGGTGGCAGCAGCTGATAGAGCAAATCGAAGGCTATTCAGATGCGGTGCCGACAGAATTTATTTCTGAGGTTCAGAGAGTTCGGATTGAGGCTCTGATAGAGCTAAATCGATTCGGAGAGGCTAGGGCTCTGCTGTTACAGCAAATTTGGGGCTCTCCTGAGGCTGTTGAGGATGAGCTCAAGCTCTGGCGTGAACTGATCGTAAAGAGCTATATCTCCGAGGGCATGAGTGATGATGCCTATATCGCCATGCAGCATTTCAGGAATGATTATGGTGTCGAAGATGAGAGTTCGAATGAGCTACTGATACAGACCCTTCTGGCGAGTCAATTTCCCGAGGTGGCCGAAGGGATTATCGATAAACTTCCAGATTCGGAGGATAAACGACTTCTAAAGCAGCTTGCACGTCTGCGCCAGGGAAAGGGGGTGCGAGCAATTATGTATGCAGCCAGGGAGAAACTTCAGCAGAATGGGCTATCGCGCTATCAACGTTCGATGTTATGGGGAATAGTGGCAGAGGCCGCTGAGAGGCGTGATGATCAATCGACCAGAGTCATCGCGCTTGAGGCCTTTCTCAAGGAGAGGGGAGGCAAGAGGGTTAACAACCTGTTTAAGCTGGGAGCTGGGGATTTATGGAGTGCCTACGATAGTTATGCTCAAGCTGTTGCTAACCGTGAGCAGCTATTGGTGGGTGATGATGGCTCATGGCTTGAGAGTGCGAGAAAAGCGGGCAAGATGTATCCGCTCCATCAACGTTCAATCTATGCCCACCTTTCCAGACATTCAGCATCGGAAGAGAGTCGGATCTCTTCACAGGATCTATTGGTGGCCTCACTTAAAAAGCTGTCAAATGGCGATAGGTTGATAACCACACTCTATGAGTATGAACAGCAAAATGGTCTGGGGGAATATGGTCAACAGGTGCTGTCGGTGATGCTCGATAATGCACTTAAGGCTCGTAATCTGGAACACGCCTCCGAACTGATATCCCTTATGGATAGTCCAGAGGCTGGGAATGGTTATTTTGTCTGGGCATTGCGAAAGGCGAAGATATTTCTACTTGCCAGTAACTATGTACAGTCTATTGAGGTGATTGAGTCACTGGTGGATGACCTTGCCAATACATCGGAGCAAAATCGAGATCGTCTGATTCAACTCATATTTGACCTGCAGACAGCAAAGCAGGATGCTGCTGCAATTAGATTATTAACCAAGATAGACAGCCAACTTAGTGATCCAAAATTACATCGGGAGCTACTCTATTGGATAGCTGACTCTAATATGTCGCTTGAAAACTACCGTCTTGCAGCTCAAGGGTATCTTCAGTCGGCTATTGTGACCGGTATTCATAGTATGGACCCATGGGCACAGACTGCCCGTTATCAGGCGGCTAAAGCGCTGCTCAAGGCGGATCTTAAGATTGATGCCAAGGCGATCTACGAGCAGTTGCTGAAGCATACCAAGAATGCCTCCCGCCGGGCACTTTTGAAGCAGGAGCTGGAGCAGATACACCTCCATTAAGTTACTATTGGGGAATGGATAACTTTCAAACTTCACAAATTCAAACGCCCATTAAGGTTGGTAGTGGGGCTATGGTCTGGTTAGAGATTGAGTGGAGCGAGCAGGCCATTATTTCGATTAACTTTACCACCCGTCAAAAAGTACTGGCGGACGATCTATTTCCAAAAGCATGGCTTGAGCCCCTTGAACTTTATTGGACTAAGCCACTTGAGCCATTGACTCAGCAAGCGCTGGCCAAGCTTCCGCTCAAGCTGGCTGGAACGGATTATCAGAAAAAGGTTTGGACAGCCCTGCGCCAGATACCGACTGGAGAATCTCAAAGCTATGGAGCTCTTTCAAACAGACTAAAAAGCTCACCTCGAGCGGTCGCTTCAGCATGCAGAGCTAATCCAACGGTGCTTGTTGTGCCATGTCATCGGGTCATCTCTAAAAGTGGAATTGGGGGGTTTATGGGAGTTATGGAGGGTGAGCCGATCGATATCAAAAGGTGGCTACTTGAGCATGAGCGCTAATTACCTGATAGATGACTTTATTGGCTCACTACTGATGGAGCATGGGCTGAGTCAGAATACCCTTGCAGCCTATCGGAGCGATCTTAATCAACTTGATAGATGGCTCTCTGATAAGAGTATAGCGCTGCAAAGTGTTAGTAAGGATGATCTGGAAGATTACATTAGTTACAGGAAAGATGAGGGGATAAAAGGGCGCACCCAAGCCAGGATTCTCTCTTCAGTTCGTCGCTTCTACCAGCACCTGTTGCGTGAAAATATCACTGAAGGTGATGTGTCTGCTCAGCTTGATAGTCCGAAGTTGACGCGCGTGTTACCCAAGACACTGACTGAAGATGATGTCGATGCACTGCTTTTGGCTCCGAATGTGAAGCAACCACTGGGACTGCGTGATCGTGCGATGCTTGAGTTGCTCTATGCCAGCGGTCTTCGAGTGAGTGAGCTAGTTAGTATTACCATTAACCAGATTAATCTGAATCAAGGTGTGGTTAGAATTATCGGTAAGGGAAATAAGGAGCGGCTCGTCCCAATGGGCGAGGAGGCGATCAACTGGATTGAGAAGTTTTTAACAGATGGGCGTCCAGATATTCTTGAAAAAAGGGATATGACCGATGCCCTGTTTCCCAGTCGACTTGGCAATTCAATGAGCCGCCAGGCATTTTGGCAGCTGATTAAACGTTACGCCAGGATAGCGGGCATTAAAAAGCAGCTATCTCCCCATGTTCTACGTCACGCCTTTGCGACTCATCTGCTGAACCATGGCGCAGATCTCCGGGTGGTGCAGCTGCTGCTTGGACACAACAGTTTGACGACCACTCAGATCTATACCCATATTGCCAGGGAGCGGTTGAAGAGCATTCATGCCCAGCACCATCCAAGGGGATAAATTGCAGATTTCTTACAGTATCTCCTGCGTATAATAGTTCTCATGGATATAAGAAATAGAACAGTCATGCTGCTTGCGACCTGTCAGGCATTGATGATGAGCAGTAATACCCTTGTTGTCGCCTCCTCGCCGCTGGTGGGTATGACGCTTGCTGAAGATAAATCCCTTGCCTCACTACCTCTCTCAGCCCAGCTCTTTGCAGGAATGCTGATGAGTGTTCCGGCAGCCTTCTTTCTGGAAAAGGTGGGGCGTAAACGTGGTTTTATGCTCGCTACACTACTCGGCATGATAGGGGGAATCGTTACAGCGACTGCAATTGTTCAGGGTAGTTTTTGGCTCTTCGTGGCAGGCGTCGCCACACTTGGGCTATTCAACGGCTTTGGTAACTACTACCGTTTTGCTGCTGCCGATGTGGTTGATGTGGAACACAAAAGCCGAGCCATCTCCTATGTGATGATTGGTGGTGTTGTGGCTGCAATCGTTGGCCCCAATTTAGCAAACTGGACTCGATTAGTTGTCGAATCTGCACCCTTTAGTTTTAGTTATGCCACAATCCTGATCCTCTATATCACCTCTTTTATTGTTTTGTCTTTTACCCGTATTCCAAAAGTAAAACATGATGAAGATTCAGAAGCATGGCGTCCTCCAAGAGCGATTGGCAGGATTATGATGCAACCTCGATTCGTAGTGGCTATTTTAAGTGCGGCTCTTGGTTATGCTGTTATGGCACTGGTGATGACCGCATCGCCGCTAGCAATGCATCACCATCATCACGACTTTTCTGACACCTCATTTGTGATTCAGTGGCATGTTCTGGGTATGTTTGCGCCATCATTTTTTACAGGCCACCTGATCCGCAGATTCGGTCTTATTAAGATTATTTTTGTGGGGACTGTTTTAAGCGTGCTCTCTGTGGCGATTAATCTTTTGGGAACCAGTGTTGGCCACTTTTGGTGGGGATTACTGTTTTTAGGGATAAGTTGGAACTTCCTGTTTATTGGTGGCACCACAATGCTTACTGAGACCTATCATCAGTCAGAGCGCTCAAAAACTCAGGCGATTAATGATGTCACGGTATTCAGTTTTGCAGCAGCCGCTTCACTTTCAGCCGGAGTACTTCAGCACCACTTTGGGTGGGAGATGGTCAACCTCAGCGCATTGCCCATGTTGGCAATCATTTTGGTTGCGCTGGGATGGCTCGTAATCAAAGAGCGTTCAGTCGTTGCCGACAAGATCCTGCAATAGATTCAGAAAAACAGTTCAGCTCTAACGGCTATGTCAGATAAGGGGCTCTAACCAAAGATTGAATTCCACCAGCGTTTACGACTGCCGGTCTGTGGAAAAGCGTGTTCCAGGTCTTCCGGTTGAATGGTTGAAAGGACCCAACCTGGCAGGGGTGGAGGAAGAGAGCCTGAGCCACAGGCGGAGCCGAGATTATGAGGATCGTAGATCTTCACAAAAGATGGCTGCTCGGTGTCATCGGCATAGACGATACCGCAATAATC
>JAPHSO010000280.1 GCA_026193675.1 Gammaproteobacteria bacterium
CCGAATGGCCTTTGACCCATTGCCACTCAATTTTGTGGCGCTTCACTGCGGCATCAAGCCGCTTCCATAGGTCAACATTTTTAACCGGCCCTTTATTGGCCGTCTTCCAGCCCCGTTTTTTCCAACCCTCAATCCACTCGGTCATCCCCTGCAGCACATATTTGGAGTCGGTCATCAATTTGACTTCACACTCCCGAGAGAGGCTTTCCAGCGCCTCTATCACCGCTGTCAGCTCCATACGATTATTGGTGGTATCTGAATCTCCGCCAAACATCTCCTTCTCATGCCCCTTATAGAACATGACAACCCCCCAGCCGCCCGGACCAGGATTACCCCTGCAGGCGCCATCGGTGTATATCTCTACATGATCCAACGAAATCTCCTTCAATCTCTTTCACGGCGAACGGCAGAACCGTTTAACCCCATACCGACCACCCTTTTGCGATTACCCCAGGCCGGTTTAATGGGCGTTAGGGTAGAGACACGCTTGCGCACAAGCAAGCAATATCCACCCCCAAACCGGGGAAAGTAGCGTGCAAACAGTGATTTGGCCCCACCGAATGATAGAGGACGCTGAATCGGTAGCTGAAACAGGTGATAGTTGCTATGTAACCGCTCAAATCCCAACAGTGAGAGCCAATCACCTAGCTTACTGGCGGAATGAAATTGGGCCGACCATGGAAATTGGCACCTGTTCCGGGTTATCAGCCATCTCAGCCCCCACAGGCTCCATGGGTTAAATCCAAGGATTATCAGATGCCCCTCCGGGATCAACACCCGCTCAACCTCCCTCAGTAGCTGATGGGGATCATCCGAAAGCTCAATGGCATGGGGCAGAATCACCAGATCTATCGAATCTGAAGCAATCGGTAGCTGTTCCGCCAGGCAGTCCACACTCCCCTCATCACCCAGTATCACTTTTTGCTGGATGGGAGAGCAGTCCAGCGCATCAACCAGCGAGGCACCGCCAATCTGTAGCAGCGTATATCCGAACAGACGCGGAAGCTGTGCGACAAGAAGTTCACGCTCCTCGATAACCACCCTGCGACCGAGTTGAGTCCGATACCAGCGATTAAGTGTATCGGCACTAAAATGGTGTTGCGAAGAGTTGCCCATAGTCGTTATAAAGGGGGACTCTTTCTCAATTTAAACATAATGATGAATGTCACTCCCATAGCTGCGTTTGATGATAACTATATCTGGATTATCCACAATGGTCGCCATAATAGTAGTGACCCGCAGGATATTATTGTGGTCGATCCGGGAGATGCTGAACCGGTCATCCGAGCAATTGAGGCAAATGGCTGGCAGCTACGGGCAATCCTGCTCACTCATCACCACTATGACCATACCGGGGGCGTCGAAGAGCTGCTTCAGTTAAGCGATGTGCCGGTCTACGGTCCCGCCCATGAAAAGATTAAGGGGGTGACCCATCCCCTCAATGAAGGGGAGCGGCTCGACTTTGACGACATCGACATCCATCTGCAGGTGCTCGATACCCCTGGACACACCCGTGGCCACATATGCTATTACGGCCATGACTCCCTCTTTTGTGGAGATACCCTGTTTGCCGGCGGATGTGGTCGCATCTTTGAAGGAACCCCATCGCAGATGTATGCCTCACTGGAGAAGATCCGCGCCCTTCCCAAAGAGACTCAGATCTACTGCGCCCATGAATATACTCTGCAAAATCTTGGTTTTGCCCATATTGCCGAACCCGATAATCGAGAGATTATTGAACGTACAGAGCGGGTAACGATATTGAGAAAAGAGGGGAAACCTTCAGTGCCTTCCACTCTGGAGGAGGAGCTACTGACCAATCCATTTTTGCGTTCTCATCAGCCTGAACTGATACAAAATGCCGGCACATTTTCAGCCCAGCCACTCACGCAACCGGCAGAGGTATTTGCTGTTGTCAGAGCCTGGAAAGATAGTCTCGACTAAGAGATGGGCTACTCTTTGTGTTTGCCACCGGCGATCGCCACCATGGTCAGGTCATCGGACTGCTCACTAAAACCGGTAAAAAACTCAACAGCTTTGAGTATCGAGTAGAAGATCTTTTCTGGCTCCTTCTCTGCGTGAATGGCCTCACGAAGACGTTCATCGCCAAACATTTCACCCTCTCTATTTTCTGCTTCGGTAATACCGTCGGAGTAGACAAAGATATGGTCGCCAGGAGCCAGTTTGATCTCAACAGGATCCAGGTCAAGTCCAGAGCTATGATTAATCCCCATGGGCAGTATTGAAGGCCGAATCCTATCTGAAATTTCACCCTCTTCTGCTCGATAGACCAGCACCTCAGGAAGACCGGCATTCCAGATCTGCGCCTCGGTTCGATCGACAGATAGATGGACAATGGCCAGACAGACAAAGTATTCAACCGGAAGGGTATCTTTTAACTTGTCGTTAATGCTTGCCAGTATATTCTTAGATGGAATTCCCTTTTTTGACATCTGATAGAAGGTATCGATAACCGGATAGGTGCCAAGTGCTGCAGGCAGACCGTGCCCCATTGCATCCCCCAGTAGAATATTCAACGAACCATCAGGCTGTTCATAGGCCAGCAGAATATCGCCATTAAAGAGCGATATTGATGTATTGATATGGGTCAGACAGGGATCATTGAGTGAACCACGATCAACCATTTTGCCAAACACACGAGCTGCAGCTAACTGCTCTTTTTGCACCTTAATTTGATGTTCTTGAATTGTTCGGTACTGCTCGATCAGGCGAATCATCACCCTGATCTTTGACATCAGAATTACGTGATTATAGGGTTTGGTCAGAAAATCATCGCCCCCAGCATCAACACATTTGGCGAGCCCCTCCTCATCATTGATCGCGGTCAGGTAGATAACAGGGACAAATCGATCTGCCGCTTTCTGCTTGATAAGGCGTACCGCCTCATATCCATCCATCACCGGCATAATGACATCCATTAAAACCAGATCGGGACTCTCCTTTTCAAACAGCTCTACCGCCTCATGACCATTGGAGGCTTCAATAACGGTATGCCCTGCCGGTGTGAGCATTCCGTTCAAAATCATGCGGTTGACAAGGTCATCATCGGTAACCAGGATTTTAAGCGAGCCACTCATCAGCTCATACAGATCTGTCGCGTGAATCTATCCCTGGTAGAAAGCTGCTGAAGAGAGGATAAATCATTCATCGGACTCACTCTCTTCACAGGTAAATGATGCCCTTACTGTGCGTCCACCATCACTATACTCCAGCTCTGAGAACGCTAGATTTTTTGCAATTGCAATACCACGACCATGATTATCAAGCACCCGAGAGGCATCAAACTCCATAAACCGCTCCCAATCGAAACCGGCACCACCATCACGAACGGTGATTGAGAAGCAGTTGTCCTCTCTCTGATAACTGACCGTTGCGAAGCGGTCACGATACTCAGGTAGCTCCTGACGACGATGGACCTCATCTTCCCAACCCTGGGTGAGGTTCAGGTGAGATTTATCGTCATAACTGATCTCCAGATTGCCATGCTCTACCGCGTTGATCATCAACTCTTTAATACCCATGAAGGCGCGATCTGGCACCGGAAATGCGTTTGAGAGCATAGAGGCGATATTGCGGGCCTCATTAAGGGTTTTAAAGTGGAACTCGGCACTATCAAGTAACACCATCATCCGCTCGGTATTCTCTCGACACTTACTAAGTCTTTTGAAGATCGCCCTATCTCTGAGCGCACGATTAACTACTGAAAGTAGCATATCCTCTTCAAAGGGCTTGGTCAGATAGTAGAACGCACCCGCACTCATCCCTTCAAGAATATCCTCTTTTGAAGATTTTGCGGTTTGAAAGATAACCGGGACATTTCTAAGCGTCTCATGCTTAGAGAGCAGATGAAGAACCTCCATGCCATCCATCCGCGGCATCATCCGATCAAGCAGCACAACATCATACTCATTTGGAGTTCCTGCACTCTCAGCGAGCTTCTCCCAGGCGATCATTCCATCTTCGGCGGTATCGAGAATATAGTCTCTCCCGGTATCTTCAAGATACTGAGAGATAATGGCCAGATTCATCGGCTCATCATCAACGATTAGAACTCTGGCTTCACCACCACTTTCGTTCACTAAAAATACTCCGAGAATCTAATCAAAATTTGTAGATAGCTGTTACTTAACGGTAAAAAGGGTGTCAAAGCGGGCCAATTTCAGAAGCTCTTTAATGTTATCTGAACAGTTTATCAGCGAGATATCGGTGCTACCCGACGAGAGCTCATCACGGAGCAGTAACAACATACCCAGAGCAGAGCTATCCATATGTTGGGTATCAACGAAATCGATAGCAAAATCTTTTACATTTGAATCAAGATCAGCGTGCAACGCTCTAAATTCCTTATGAATACCAATATCAAAAGTGGTGGGTAATTTAACCAGTAGCGTGCCGCCACTATTAATTAATGATGTTTCAAGCGTCATTACAATTTCCTCCAATCCTGTCCTTTGGACATTATGAGTTGGGCACGACGATCCTGTCATACCCTTCTTCAGTATGTAGATTGATTATCGATCAAATGCCAAAGGGAATCTATCCCTATTCACTGCATCATAGCCTGATGCCAAACCGATGAGCAGTCGCCCAACTGCCCTTAATCTATCTTAAAGCATCTTTTTCACACTTTTGTTACATTATTATCAGAACAAAATAGATAACCCAGATGATTTCAGGACATTCAGGAGAGCTACATGTCTGACTCAAAAACCTATCCCGTCCCGGCCGCCACTGCGGCCCATGCCCATATCACCGATGCCCAGTACCAGGAGATGTACCGGGCCTCGATTGATGATCCCGATACCTTCTGGGCCCAAAAGGCC
>JAPHSO010000064.1 GCA_026193675.1 Gammaproteobacteria bacterium
AGTGTTGTCTCACGACTGTTGCTCAGCGAATTGACCAGATTGACAGCCGATTTTTCACCCATTCTCTCCATACCACTAAGCTGTTCCACTGTTAGTAAGAAGAGCTCCGCAGGATTATGAACAAGCTCTGCATCAACCAACTGCTCAACCAACTTGTCTCCAAGACCTTCAATATCCATCGCCTTACGGGAGGCAAAATGCTTGATCGCCTCTTTACGCTGAGCAGGGCACGAGAGACCACCGCTACAACGGGCCACCGACTCTCCCTCTGGTCGAACCACATCCGCATCACATACTGGGCAGTGTGTCGGCATGATGAATGGCTCACTGTTTGGAAGCCGTTGACTTAATACAGAAGAGACAACCTCCGGAATAACATCACCCGCTCGACGCACGATAACCGTATCTCCAACACGCACATCTTTTCGCTCAATCTCATCCTGATTGTGCAGGGTCGCATTGGTGACAGTCACCCCACCAACAAACACCGGCTCCAATCGTGCCACCGGAGTCAGCGCGCCGGTACGGCCCACCTGAATATCGATAGCCACAACACGAGTCAGCTCCTCCTGAGCAGGAAACTTATGCGCCGTTGCCCAGCGC
The DNA here is from genome assembly GCA_026193675.1 of Gammaproteobacteria bacterium. GTDB lineage: Bacteria > Pseudomonadota > Gammaproteobacteria > Thiohalomonadales > Thiohalomonadaceae > JAOTST01. Next base: position 604 of record JAPHSO010000064.1, read on the forward strand.
GGAGCGCGTGAGACAAAACCGAGCTCCACCTGTTGCGCCAGACTGTTGACCTTATAGACGACCCCATCAATCTCATAGGGAAGCGCATCACGCTTCTCACCAATCTGCTCATAGTAGCTCTGGCAACCTTCAATTCCTGTAACCAATTGAATCTCTGAACTGACCGGTAGCCCCCAGTCCTTGAGTCCCATCAGGCGCTCATAATGATTATCGGCAAGCGCGGCATCATCGGAAATCTCACCCAGCCCATAGCAGTAGAAACTCAACGGACGGGTTGCGGTAATTTTCGAATCTAGCTGTCTCAGGGAGCCGGCCGCTGCATTGCGAGGATTGGCAAAACTCTTTTCACCCAGCTCTCTCTGACGCTCATTTAGTGCATCAAAACCGGCCTTGGGCATAAAGACCTCACCACGAACCTCCAATACTTTTGGATAGTTCGCACCAATCAACTTGAGGGGGATCGCCTGAATGGTACGGATATTTTGAGTGACATTTTCACCGGTTGCACCATCGCCGCGGGTCGCCCCCTGTACCAGCTCCCCCGCCTCATATCGCAGGCTGATGGCCAACCCATCAAGTTTTGGCTCTACACAATAATCGACCTGTTCAACACCAAGCCCCTGTGTAACACGTTGATTAAAATCGCCAAGCTCTTCATCACTAAAGACGTTTCCGAGTGAGAGCATTGGGATTGCGTGGACCACCTCATCAAATCTAGCAAGAGGTCTGCCCCCTACCCGTTGAGTTGGCGAGTCTTGCGTCAGTAGTTCGGGATGTTGCTGTTCAAGCTGCTGCAGCTCACGAAACAGACGGTCATATTCCGCATCGGGAATCTCAGGATCATCCAGTACGTAGTAACGATGATTGTGGTAGCGCAGCTGCTCTTTTAACTTTTCGATCTGTTCGGTAATTGAATCTGAATTTGGTTCCGGAACAGAATCAAAGAGATCCCCCATCATTCACTATTTTCCTGTAGTGAAGAGAGATCGGTTGGAGCAAAAGCTTCGGCTTCACTACGCAGCTTGTCAAAGTAGTCATCGGACAATGGCTGTTGACGCATATCGGTCAACCGACCACTCAGTGCCGCCTTCAATTTTTTGGTGGTGCGGTACCAGGTGTCATAAACCTCTTCGCCCGAACGTGCAGCGGGAAGTTGAGAGAAGACCACAAGTCCAGGGATCTTAATGGCCCCCATCTCATTGGGATCGAAGGTACCGGGTTCCAGCACACTGGCAACACTGACCAGGGTCTCATCGCCATCAAGCAGATGGTAGATATCCATCTTTCCAAATACAAAACCGACCTCATTCAAGGCCATCTTGATCTGAGTGCCTCTAAACTTTTCACCCTTAGGAGCAAGAACCAGTAACGAAAGAACCAGGCTGGGATCCTCCTCAATTTCGGGCTCTACCTCTGACTCAACCTCTAAGGGTTGTTCACTGTTGGATTCGTCAGCTTCATCAATAGCATCGGGTACTGTTTGTGAAACCGCTTCAATCTTGATCTCTGTTGTCGATTCAAAATCCTGAGAAGAGCTCTCTGTCACAACATCTGAAGCGACAGCTGAATTTTCATCATCGTCGCTCGCCACATCGGTAGAATCGATAGCGGCTTGATCATCCATGCGCAGTCCATCAAGATCAGCATGGCTGGGGCTTTCATGACTCGCACTCATAGAGGGGAGATCAAAATCTTCACTCTCAGAAAAGCGCTTATAGGGTGAGTCTGCTCTATTTTTTCGCTTTAACCGATCTGCAAAGATGAGCCCAACAATAATCAGCGCACCAATAACCAGCAGAGTGATACGAAGTTCGACGTCCATCATCTACAGGGCGGCCAACTCCGCAGCTTCATCAACATCAACCGATACGATGCGCGATACACCAGGCTCATGCATGGTGACACCTGAAAGTGTCGTAGAGAGCTCCATGGTCGCCTTATTGTGCGTGATGAAGATGAACTGAACCTGTGCAGACATCTCCTCCACCAATTTACAGAAACGACCCACATTGGCCTCATCCAGCGGTGCATCAACCTCATCCAGCATACAGAATGGGGCAGGATTCAGCTCAAAGATGGCAAACACCAGCGCGACGGCTGTCAGCGCCTTTTCTCCACCTGAGAGCAGATGGATCGTGCTGTTACGTTTACCCGGAGGACGCGCCATAACACTCACACCGGTATCAAGCAGATCTTCCCCGGTCAGCTCCAGATAGGCGTGACCGCCACCGAACAGACGTGGAAATTTCTCCTGGAGACCTTTATTGACCTTCTCAAAGGTCTCTTTAAAGCGAGTGCGGGTCTCTTTGTCGATCTTCTTAATCGCGGTCTCAAGGGTTTCGAGCGCCGCCATCAGATCATCGTTCTGAGCATCAAGATACTTCTTACGTTCACTCTGATTCTCATACTCTTCAATTGCCGCAAGGTTGATCGGTCCAAGTCGACTGATCCGTAGAGCGACAACCTCAACCTCTCTCTCCCAAACGGTCACTTGAGCATCATCAGTGAGTGACTGCAGCAGCTCCGCAACCGTAAAGCCGGCTTCGGTCACCTTCTCCTGCAGCGTCTGGCGACGCACCTGTTGCTCCTGACGGCGTAGCCTCATCCCCTCCAGTTCAGAGCGGACCTCCTGATTCTTGCGCTCCGCATCACCACGGAGCTTTTCCTGCTCGCGGATGGCATGATCAATATCACCCAACTTGCGACGCGCTTCGGCTAGCTGTTGTTCAACCTGAGTACGTTGCTCAAGCATCACCTCAAGCTCTTTGCGCTTCTCCTGAATGGGAGAATCCCCTTCGGTCAAAACACTCTTAAGTGCTTCACGTCGCTCAGCCAACTGATTCAGAAGCTGTTCACTTCGTGTCTCAGCCTGTTTCAGCGCATCAAGTTCGACTTTAATCTGGTTTGATTTGAGTTGCAGCTCATGGTGTTGTTGCTGACTCTGACGGGCCTGAATACGTGCCTCATCGACCGCTTTGCGGAACTGGTCACGACCCTCCTGTAACGTTTCTCGCTCAATGGCAAGCTGCTCCATCTGTTCAAGTGCCGCATGAAGACGCGTTTTTGATTCGCTGATGGTGTTCTCACTCTCTTCACGCTGCACCGCAATCTCATCAAGATCCTGCTGCAATCTTTCGCGACGATTGGTCACCTGCTCTAGTCGCGCCTCTTTCCCTCGATGCGATCCCTTCAGTTCAGAAATTGATCGGTTGAGCTGGTTGAGTTGCGACTGAGCCTGATCCCGATCCTGCTCCAGCTTGTGCTGCATCTCAACACCCGCCTCCTGAGCTGCTGTCAGCTCCAGAACCTGATCATTGAGTGAGGCTACCCTCTCTTTGAGTTCATCAAGCTCCTGCTGACGCTGAAGTACGCCACTATGATCATCATCACCACGATGGACACGCAACCAGTTGGGTCCAACCCAAATACCGTCACGGGTCACAATTGAGCTATCGGCCGGCAGAGAGGTTCGCTTTGCCAGTGCATCATTCAAGTTCTCAGCAACCTGCACCTTGCCGATGACCGAAGAGAGATCCCATTGTGATTGAACTTTTGAGAGTAGTAGCGCGCCATCCCCACTTTGAGAGCTACCACTGCGACTCTCCAGGAAATGGGCACTGCCCTGATCCAGATCGTCAAGAATCGACTGAATCCCATCTAGATTCTCAACACAGACCGCCTCAAGGCTGGCTCCAAGTACCGTCTCAACGGCACGTTCCCAGCCCGACTCACTTTTAATACTCTGGGCGAGACGTTGTGCATTGCCCATATCGTGGCGCTCAAGCCACTGGTTAACCTTGCCCTGCCCTTTTCCAAGTGCCGCCTGTTGCAGCGCCTCAAGCGAGGCGTACCGGCCTCGACTGTTCTGAAGTTCAGTACGCAACTGGTCGAGCTGCTGCACACCGCCTCTGTTGGCTTCGCGCTGATTTTGCAGCTCTCCGGTCATCCGCTCCAGAGCCTCATTCTGGGACTCCTGCTGCGCCTCTTTTTCGGCCAGCTCCAGCTCAATGCCCTTAATCTCTTCAGCGAGATTTGCAGTTTTGAGATTCCCCATCTCCTGCTTAATGCGCTCTATACGCTGCTCAATCTGAACACTCTGCTGTTCAATTTGCTGAATTTTAGAGCGCTCGACCTGAGCGGTTTGAGATGGCTCGTTGGCTCGACTGTTGAAATCATCCCAGTTCTGCTGCCATTGCTGCATGGCAGACTCGGCTTCAGCAAGGGTCTCTGCCCCCACCTCTTTCTGCATGCTCGCCTCTTGATAGCGAGGCTCTATCTCCTCAAGCTGCTGCTGTAGCGTGGTGAACTTTTCAAGGTCACCTTCAATGTGTTGCTGAGTCTCGCTCCAGTTCTGCTCGATTTGGTTTAGATCACTCTGCTGCTGCTGGAACCGCTCCTGAGCATGCTGAATCGCCTGCTCTAGACGGGCAATGTCGGCACCGACACGGTAGAACTCTGACTGTACCTCGTTAAATTTTTCCTGCGCCTCAACATGAGCTTCACGATAAGACTCAATCTCTGCCTCAGCATGACGCTGGTGGGCCAGCTGCTCTTCAAGAGCGGTCTCGCGTTGAGCAATGGTGTTGTCCTGTTTCTCCACCTTCTGATCGAGTTCACGCCAGCGTAGTGCGCTCAGTTCACCCTTTTTATGGCGCTCCTCCTGCTTCAGCTCTTTATAGCGTTCAGCGCTGCGGGCCTGACGTTGCAGGTGGTTGAGCTGCTTCTCCAACTCCTCACGCAGGTCGTTGAGGCGATCAAGGTTCTCGCGGGTGTGGCGCATGCGAGTCTCGGTCTCTCGACGACGCTCCTTATATTTGGAGATGCCTGCAGCCTCTTCGAGGAAGTTACGCATCTCATCGGGCTTCGCCTCGATCAGACGTGAGATGGTTCCCTGTTCAATAATGGCGTAGCTACGTGGACCCAAACCGGTGCCGAGGAAGATATCGGTTATATCACGACGACGACAGCGGGCACCGTTGAGGAAGTAGACCGATTGTCCATCCCGACTCACCTGGCGCTTCACGGCAATATCGTTGTAGTTGGCGTACTGTCCGCCCAGAGTGCCATCACTGTTATCAAAATTCAGCTCAATGGAGGCCTGCCCCACCGGCTTTCTTGATGTTGAACCGTTAAAGATAACATCGGCCATCGAATCACCACGCAGGTGCTTGGCAGAGCTTTCACCCATGACCCAGCGCACAGCGTCGATAATATTTGATTTTCCACATCCATTGGGCCCCACCACTCCGGTCAGATTGGTAGGCAACAGCACAGTTGTCGGATCCACAAATGATTTGAATCCAGCGAGTTTAATCTTACTTAGGCGCATCTAGGCTCGGGTCAATTAATATCAGTTTTTAGAGGCGGGAAGAGTCATTCTTCGTTAAAATATCCAGCCCACTAGATTACTACGAATTGACCTCTCATGCCTAGCCAACCAAATAAAGATCTTGAAACTTTTGATAACCCGATGCCGGAGCGGGATTACACGATCCATATCGATATTCCAGAGTTCACCTGCCTCTGCCCCAAGACCGGCCAGCCCGATTTTGCCACGATTCATATCGATTATGTGGCAGATCAGCAGTGTCTTGAGCTCAAATCGCTCAAACTCTATATGTGGTCATTCCGTGAAGAGGGGGCATTCCATGAAAAGGTGACCAACGATATGCTCAGTGACTTCGTTAAGGCCTGTCAGCCCCGTTTCATGCGCGTTACCGGCAAATTTAATGTGCGTGGCGGTATCTACACCACCGTGGTTGTGGAGCACACTGCGGAAGGTTGGACGCCACCTACTCCTGTCACCCTCCCCTAGAAAGAGCAATAAAATCTGATGGTTACAGCATTTGCACGTGGATTCGGTTACCTGTTGCAGGGGGCAGCCATGCTCCCTCGCAAAGGTGTTCGTATCCACCTCATCATCCCATTAATGATCAATATCGTACTGTTTCTTTTGGGAAGCTGGCTGCTATTTACCGAACTGTCCGACTTTATCGATGGGTACACCAGCTATCTGCCCGACTGGGAGTGGATCGCCGGACTGGTCTATCTGGTCAAAATGATGATCTTCACCGCGGCTATTGCAGTGGTCTTCATGGGTGTATCGATGATTGCCCTGCTAGTTGCAGCTCCTTTTAACGCAGTGCTGGCGAAAAGTGTGGAGAAACACCTGCTCGGAGAGTTTGTGAATGAGAGCGAGATCAGCCGCTCCATTATGGCTCAGCTCCCCCATCTGGTGATGGAGGAGATACGCAAGATCATCTATTTCATCATTCGTGCGATACCGCTGCTTATTCTGTTCGTGATCCCGGTGATTAATATTGCAGCTCCAGCCCTCTGGTTCGCCTTTAGTGGCTGGATGCTGGCGATCACCTACACCGCCTACCCACTCGAAAACCACGAAATTCCTTTTAAAAATCAGCATGCTATCGTTAAACAGAAACGCTGGACCACCTTTGGCTTTGGAATCGCGGTGCTATTGGTAACGATGATCCCATTTGTGAATCTGGTGGTGATGCCGGTGGCTGTATCCGGCGCTGCGGTGTTCTACACCAAAGAGTTGCGCGACTAATTAGTTGCTCAGGCCTAGTGACGCCCTAAACTGAGCGATACGTCTGACCGCCTCTTTGAGCTTCTCAAGCGAGGTGGTATAGGCGATGCGCACATGCTCCTCTTCTCGAAAATCACCGAAGTCATTGCCTGGGGTGATAGCCACTCCCACCTCTCCCAACAGTCGGTCTGCCAGTTCAGTACTACCCATTCCCCATGACGTGCAATCTGCATAAAGATAAAAGGCGCCCTGTGGCGAACCAGATATCTTGAAGCCGAGCTGCTGCAGTTCCGGCAGCAGATAGTCACGCCGTTGCTGGAAGGTGACACGTCGCTGCTCCAGCGCTTCAATGGTCTCCGGATTAAAGGCCGCCAATGCCGCGTACTGCGCCAGCGTTGGTGCTGCAATGAAAAGGTTTTGAGCCAGCTTGTCGATCTCAGCCACCACCTCTCTGCTCGCCACCAGCCACCCGAGACGCCAGCCGGTCATCGAGAAGTATTTAGAGAAGCTGTTGATGATGATTGCACGCTCACCTAGATTGACTGCCGATGGAGGCTGCTCACCATAGGTGAGATTATGGTAGATCTCGTCAACAATCAGATAGCCCCGATGTTGTACCACCTTATCGTAGATCGCCTTCAACTCATCCTGACTGATAATCGTACCGGTAGGATTTGATGGCGAGGCGACCATCACCGCACGTGTCTCATCCCGCCAGTTTTGGTCAACTAGATCAGCATTAAGTTGATATGAATTCTCAGAGGTGACCGGAATCGTACGCGCTTTACCTTCGATAAAACGGACAAAATGGCGATTACAGGGGTAGCCAGGGTCGGCCATCACCACCTCACTGCCGGGATCGAGAATGATCCCCAGAGCCAGTAACAGCGCCGCTGATGCGCCGGAGGTGATAACAATCTGTTCTGGCGAGACCTCCTCTCCATAACGTTGCCGATAGAAATCGCTAATGGCCTGACGTAGCTCCGGCAGACCCGTTGCCGGCGTGTAGTGCGTTTTACCCTCTGTCAATGCCGCCTGTGCTGCTGCGATGATCGGCTCAGGTGTGGAGAAGTCGGGCTCTCCCACCTCCATGTGGATAATAGAGCGCCCTTCAGCCTCCAGTTTTTTGGCCCGTGCGAGCAGCTCCATCACCCGAAAGGGGGCAATCTCCCCCATTCTCTCAGCAAAGTTAAGCGGCTCTTTACCCACAATGGTTAGTGATGGAGTTGTTGTACCAGCTCGATATCGAGATAGCTTTTTCCTGACGCATCACCTGCTAGAACCTCAAAGGGATCGTCAGGCTCACCCCACTGGCTCACCACAATCGGCGCACCAGAAAAATCATCGTTAGCGGTATATGCATTAACCGAGATGATCGACTTCAGACCGGCACCGCTGGCCGAAAGGATGCCGTTACGTGAATCCTCAAAGGCGATACAGTCAGCAGGCTCCAGCTTCATCTGCTCCATCGCCCAGGTGTAGATATCAGGGGCCGGTTTTTTGGCCGGGACGATATCACCGGCAGCAATCACCTCAAACCATTCCATCGACTCAGGACCCAGGGTACTGACCAACAGCGCCTCAACATTGGCAGGGGTTGTGGTGGTCGCAATCGCCAGACGCAGGCCCGCGTCACGCGCCTCGTTGATTAGACGCTCAACACCGGGGCGCAGCGGAATCACACCTTCACCCAACATCTCTGTGTAGTGACGGGTTTTACTCTTGTGTAGACCGGCAATAAATTCTGATAGATCGCCATCTACCCTAAAATCGGGCAGGTAGGTCTCCAGGTAGTGAAGGATTCGCTCTTTTCCCCCGGTAACAGCCAGAAGTTCGCCATAGAGCTCCTCTGACCACTCCCACTCCAGGTCGGCTTCAGCAAATGCTCGGTTAAAAGCCACGCGATGACCATCGCGTTCAGTATCAGCGAGAGTCCCGTCTACATCAAAAATTAGTGCTTGAAGTGTCACTCAATCATTCCTCTATAAATTATCTGCGTAGCTTACCCTACCTATGACGGCAGATTCACCCACAAACTTTGCGTTATTGATCGATAAAATACCGGTAATTAGTTGCTCTAGATGGGATTACACGGTGAAAAAACAAGCCTTAAGGCTCCAAAAACAGGCTGTATTTCATATTGAACAATTTGAATAACATTTGCTATATCGTTTCAATTTTGGTACATATGCGCGCTTGTTTTTTTCGCGCTGACCCAGGAGATAGTAGCGAATGACCGTAAAAAAGAAGGCCGTTACAAAGAAGGCTGTTACTAAAAAGGCTGCAGCCAAGGCACCTGCAAAGAAGGCACCTGCAAAAAAGAGTACTGCCAAATCTACCAACAGTGCCCTTGAGGGTTACGCTCACTTCACCCCTTATAAAGAGAAAAGGGGCGAGGAGTACATGAA
>JAPHSO010000051.1 GCA_026193675.1 Gammaproteobacteria bacterium
AAGGCTCCAATTGGAGAGAATTGGGAGAATTTCGCCTGCATCTCTCAACAAAGTGTGTTTTTTGTCGCAATTTAGCCCCAGACTGGTCCACAGCGCTTGCCGGCAACCCTTGGCGGTTGTACGCTACGCAGATCTATTTTATTTTGGACAAAGAATCAGCACATGTTTGGACGCTTTAGGGGATTTTTCTCATACGACATCTCAATCGATCTGGGAACAGCAAACACTCTCGTCTATGTACGCGGTGAAGGGATCGTTCTGGATGAACCATCAGTCGTTGCCATCCGCAAGGAGAAGGGCAGTGATAACAAACGTATCGCGGCGGTAGGTACCGACGCCAAAATGATGCTTGGACGCACACCCGGCAACATTACCGCCATTCGTCCAATGAAAGATGGCGTCATCGCCGACTTCACCATCACCGAGAAGATGCTCCAGCACTTCATCCGTAAGGTGCATGAGAACAAGTTTAAATTTCTCTCGCCCAGCCCTCGCGTTCTGATCTGTGTTCCCTGCGGGGCAACTCAGGTTGAGCGTCGTGCGATTAAAGAGTCGGCCGACGGTGCCGGCGCGCGTGAGGTCTATCTAATTGAAGAGCCGATGGCCGCTGCAATTGGTGCCGGTATGCCGATCAGCGAGGCGTGGGGTTCGATGGTTCTCGATATTGGTGGTGGTACCACTGAGATCGCGATCCTCTCTCTTAACGGCATCGTCTACTCCAACTCAGTACGTATCGGTGGCGACCGTTTCGACGAGGCGATCATCGCCTATGTACGTCGCAACTACGGCACGCTGATTGGTGAGGCAACCGCTGAGCGGATCAAACATCAAATCGGTTCTGCCTACCCCAGTGCTGAAGTGCGCGAAATTGAGGTGCGTGGACGTAATCTGGCTGAAGGTATTCCGCGCAGCTTCACCCTCAACAGTAATGAGATCCTTGAGGCGCTGCAGGAGCCACTCTCTGGCATTGTTGCCGCAGTGAAGACTGCTCTAGAGCAGACTCCCCCTGAGCTGGGTGCTGACATTGCCGAACGTGGTCTGGTTCTCACCGGTGGTGGCGCATTGCTGCGTGACCTGGATCGTCTGTTGATGGAAGAGACCGGCCTACCCGTAATTATTGCCGAAGATCCCCTCACCTGCGTAGCACGTGGTGGTGGTCGAGCACTGGAAATTATGGATGAGCATGGTGGAGATCTCTTCTCACTTGAGTAGTCGTTACCAACCTATGAGTAACTTTGAGAGGGTGGCAATGAGCCGCCCTTTCCTGTTTATTGCGTTGGAGAATTACCATTAAACAGCGCCTGTTTATTCAGGGCCCATCGATTCATTTCAAGATTGGGCTACTGCTCATTCTATCCGTAGTTTTAATGACGGTTGATCATCGTCAGCGCCACCTCGAGGGGATCCGCGCGGTTATTTCTATTGCCATCTTTCCGCTTCAATATATGGTCAATCTCCCCTTTGTCGCCGTCGACTGGGCCGATGAGGTGCTCACCTTTCGCAGCAATCTGATCGATGAAAATCGCACCCTGCGCAAGAAGCAGCAGCTTCTCGAGGTCAAGCTCCAGAAGCTCGCCTTCTTTGAACAGGAAAATCGCCGTCTACGGTCAATGCTACAGTCCGCCAAGCGTGATTGGGAAAAGGTGCTAATTGCCGAGTTGATGGCGGTCGATTTCGATCCATTTAAGCGTCTGGTGCAGCTCAATAAAGGGAGCAACGAAGGGGTCTTCGATGGTCACCCAATTCTAGATGCCAATGGAATCGTAGGTCAGGTTATTCATGTTGGCCCCCTCAGCAGCACTGCGATGTTGATCACCGATCCCAGCCATGCCACGCCGGTCCATGTCAATCGTAATGGATTGCGGGCCATTGCGATGGGAACGGGTGAACCTAATCGACTGGAGATTCCTCATATTCCCAATAGTACCGATATTCAGGTTGGTGACCTGCTTGTCACTTCGGGATTGGGGTTACGTTTCCCTCTCGGCTATCCGGTTGCCCGAATCTCTGAAATCAAATTGGTCCCATCCGAAGCCTACGCCCAGGTCTATGCCGAGCCGACCGCCCATCTTGAGCGCACCCAGGAGGTGCTACTGGTGTGGCCCGAGAGCTCTACTGAGGGCAACCGGTAATGCACGCTCAGATGAAACATGGCAATGGCATCATCTTCACCAGTTTTGTCATCGCCTTTGCCCTGACGATGCTGCCACTTCCCGAGTGGGCCGAGGTTGGACGCCCGGAGTGGATCACGCTGGTGATCATCTACTGGTGCCTTGCACTTCCAGAGCGAATTGGCGTGGGTGTCGCCTGGACTGCTGGATTAATGCTCGATGTAATACATGGTTCAATTTTGGGGCAGTACGCATTGACTCTGGCATTAATCGCCTATTTTACCCTCCACTTCTATCAACGGATACGCATCTACCGAATCTGGCAGCAGGCGCTGGTTGTTCTGATGTTGGTGCTCTCTGAACAGTTGATGATCATCTGGATCAAAGGGGTTATCGATCAGGCACCAGAGAGTCGACTCTACTGGTTGCCATCATTAACCACCGCCCTGCTCTGGCCATGGACTTACCACATTCTGCGTGACCTGAGACGTAAATTTAGGGTGCATTAATCATGGCGCGCCGAATTTGGCTCATTAAAGATCCCGCCCGTGAAAGGCGACTGTTTCGTGGTCGAGCTATTGTCGCGGCTCTACTCTCTATCACTCTAATATCCATCATCCTCGCCCGAGCATTCTATCTTCAGGTGACTCTGCATGACCACTACGCCACTCTCTCAACCAACAACCGGGTCACCCTGCAGCCACTCGCTCCAACGCGTGGATTGATCTATGACCGTAGCGGGACAATTCTTGCTGAGAATATCCCTGTGTTCAGTCTTGAGTTGGTCGAGGAGCGGGTTGAGGATCTTGAAAGGACACTCACCGACCTAAGAGAGCTGATCTCTATCAGCGATGAGGAGCTAGAACAGTTCCGAAAAACCATTCGCCGCAAAAAACGTTTTGATTCAGTTCCACTACGTTACCGTCTGACCGATGAAGAGGTGGCGCTCATCTCGGTCAATCGTCATCGCCTGCTTGGGGTGGAGATCAATTCACGCCTAATTCGACACTATCCTCACGGCAATCTCACATCTCATTCAATCGGTTATGTGGGACGTATCAATGAACAGGAGGTTCGGAAGATAGATCCCACCCGGTATGTAGCCACCTCACATATTGGTAAGAGTGGTGTTGAACGTAGCCATGAGTCACTGCTGCATGGCGAAGTTGGCTATCAACAGGTAGAGGTCAATGCCCGAGGGCGGGTTTTGCGTATTCTAGACAAACAACCACCAAAGCCGGGCGATGATCTATATCTCAATCTTGATGTTCGACTACAACAGATCGCCAACGATGCATTCGGAAAATATCGTGGCGCACTGGTCGCCATGAACCCAAAAACAGGGGCTGTATTGGCGATGGTGAGTGTACCCAGCTATGACAGCAATCTCTTTGTGAATGGTATTAGTCACGCTGACTATAACCGTCTGACTAAATCGAAAGACCAACCCCTGTTTAACCGTGCACTACAGGGGCAATATCCTCCCGGCTCCACCACTAAACCATTCCTCGGTCTAGCCGGTCTGGTTCATAACCAAATCACCGTACATGACCGTATTTTTTGCACCGGACACTACCAGCTTGAAAATGATGACCACCGCTACCGAGACTGGAAAAAAAAGGGACACGGAGAGCTGGGCGTTACCCGCGCTATCGTTGAGTCCTGCGATGTCTTTTTCTACGATCTGGCCCATGAACTGGGAATTGATCAACTCTCTATTTTCCTGAAGCGGTTCGGTTTTGGGCAGGCCACCAATTTTGACGTCGGAGGAGATCGACCGGGTTTGATGCCTTCAAGAGAATGGAAGCGTAGAGTCCACAATCAACCCTGGTATCCAGGAGAGACTTTGATAACCGGTATTGGTCAGGGCTTTCTACTTGCAACTCCGCTACAGCTGGCCCACTCCTCATCCGTCATGGCCACCAAGGGTATCGATATGCAACCGCAACTGGTCAGATCTATTGAAAATCGTGCCACCGGAAAAAGAGAGCAGATCAAACCCCTGATACAAAAGGTGATAGAGGGGGTGAGTGACAATCACTGGCAGAGGATCCATCGTGCCATGCAGCAGGTGGTTCATGGCTTTGCCGGTACCGCACGAAGCATCAACAAGGGGCTAGAATATAAAGTGGCCGGAAAAACAGGGACCGCCCAGGTTTTCGGTATTAAGCAGGATGAGGAGTACAACGTAGAGGATATTTCCGAGCGGCTGCGTGACCATGCACTGTTTATCTCATTCGCCCCGGTAGAGTCGCCCGAGATCGCCATCTCTGTCATTGTCGAAAATGGTGGAAGTGGTGGTTCTGTTGCAGCCCCCATCGCACGTAAGGTGCTGGATGAGTATATGAAAAACAAACCGTTCAGAGGAGACAGTTAGTGTTAGAGAGCAGCTCAGCCTATCATGGCAGCTCATTCAGTGAACGGATCCATATTGACCTGCCGCTTCTGGCAGGGCTTCTACTGCTTTCGGCCATCGGTCTGGTGACTCTCTATAGTGCGGGCAATCAGAATATGGACCTCATCTGGCGCCAGGTGACCCGTTTAAGTGTCGCTTTTGGTGTGATGCTGATCGTCGCTCAGATTCCACCCGAAATGCTCAGACGCTGGGTTCGCCCTCTGTTTCTGATCGGTCTGGCCATGCTAATTACGGTGCTGGTGATGGGAACAGTCGGCAAGGGGGCACAGCGTTGGTTGGAGCTCGGTTTTGCCCGTTTTCAACCCTCTGAGCTGATGAAACTGGCCGTACCGATGATGGTTGCCTGGTATCTGCATGAGAAGCCTTTACCCCCCTGGAACAGACATCTGGCTGTGGCGCTGCTGATCGTCATGCTCCCCACTCTGCTGATTGCCAAACAACCCGATCTGGGAACGGCGATCCTCATCGCCAGCTCGGGTATCGCTGTGCTTCTATTTGCTGGGCTGCGCTGGCGTCTGGTCGCCTATGCCTTCCTGCTACTCATCCCTATAGCCACCCTGCTTTGGCACTACGGGATGCACGCCTATCAGCGGCAAAGGGTATTGACCTTCCTCAATCCAGAAAGTGATCCGCTCGGCTCGGGTTACCACATTATCCAGTCAAAGATTGCGATTGGCTCCGGCGGGCTCTACGGTAAGGGGTGGCTTAACGGCACCCAATCCCATCTGGATTTTCTGCCCGAACGCCATACCGACTTCGTCTTTGCCGTATTTGGTGAAGAGTTTGGTTTTGCCGGTATCGCCCTGCTTATGTTGATCTACCTGGCGGTTATTCTGCGGGGGTTGCATATCGCAGCTCAGGCTCAGGATACCTTTTCGAGACTACTTGCCGGTGGATTAACCATGACCTTCCTGGTCTATCTGTTCGTCAATATCGGTATGGTCAGCGGTCTTCTACCCGTGGTTGGTCTACCGCTGCCGTTAATCAGTTACGGTGGATCTTCAATGGTGACCTTGATGGCCGCTTTCGGTATCCTCTGTTCTATTCATACACATCGTAAATTACTCAAATCATCATGACTCAATTATCCCGTTATATTCTGTTTGCAGTGCTAGCCTTCAGCTTTTCGGTCAGCCTGGCCGCGACCAAAACCACTTCTCAATTTGAGCAGAAACAGATCGAGCAATTTATTGATGAGATGGTTAAAGAGCATCAATTTGACGCCATTAAGCTTCGGACCATATTGAGCAAGGCTGAGAAAAAACAGACCATTCTTGATGCCATTAGCCGTCCTGCCGAAGGTAAACCCTGGCATGAATATCGTCCCATATTTATGACCGAATCAAGGATTCGTGAGGGGATTAAATTCATCAAAAAGAATCGTCAGATCCTCGAGGCTGCTGAGAAAAAGTATGGTGTTCCTGCCAGCATTATCACCGCTATCATTGGGGTAGAGACTCGCTATGGCCGCTTCCGAGGTAGCTATCGGGTAATAGATGCCCTATCGACCCTCTCTTTTGCCTACCCCAAACGGGCCAAATTTTTTCGCGGACAGCTTAAAGAGTTTCTGATCATGGCCCGTGAGGAGGAGATGGATCCGCTCAAACCACTTGGATCTTACGCCGGCGCCATGGGCCAGCCACAATTTATTCCCAGTAGTTTTAGAAGCTATGCCATCGATTTCGATGGCGATGGCAGACGTGACCTTTGGGATAACATGGACGACATCATCGGTAGTGTTGCTAACTACTTCAGTCGCCACCATTGGCGTGCAGGTGAGGCGGTCATAACTCGTGCCAAGATGACCGGCAGTGCTCCTGAGTCACTGCTCAAAGGCGGTTATAAGCCCTCATTCAAGGCGGAAAAACTGAAAGCACACAAAATAGATGTTGCTGAAAGCATCCCATCCGACAGAAAGGTGGCGCTGATTGCCCTGAAGCAGAAGCGAGGTAACGAATACTGGGTCGGTTTCCATAACTTCTATGTCATCACCCGCTATAACCACAGCCCACTCTACGCGATGGCGGTCTATCAACTCAGTGAGGCGATCCGCTCAGGAGCAGCACTATAGTCATGTCGATTCGAGCAGCCACGATTGTCGTAGTGCTGCTCGCACTGAGTGGCTGTAGTGATATGTTTTTTCGTGATGGAGGCCCTCATCGTGCCTTTAATCCAGATACCGTTGCTGAAATTGAACCTAAGTTTGAGCCACTGAGTCCCGGAGGTAATCCGGCTAGCTACAAAGTATTTGGCAAACAGTACAAGGTACTAAAGAGTAGTGCAGGATTTGTGCAGCGAGGTGATGCCTCCTGGTACGGCACCAAATTTCATGGCAACAAAACATCCAATGGTGAGCGCTACGATATGTATGCGATTAGCGCAGCCCACAAGAGTCTTCCTATCCCCACCTATCTTGAGGTGACCAATCTGGAGAATGGTCGAAAGCTGATTGTCCGAGTTAATGATCGTGGCCCATTCCACAGCGGCCGGATTATCGACCTCTCCTATGCCGCTGCAGCCAAACTTGGATATGCAGGAAAGGGTACCGCCCCGGTTGAGATACGCGCCATTGACGTTGCCCAATACCAGCGGGAGAAGTTACGAACTACAGCTGTTAGGAGTCCCAATCAGGTAAAGGTAACGCCTCTCCCCAGCAGCGTCGTGCCTGTGGCATTGAAGGCCACTCCTTTGCCAACTGTTGAGTATGCTGACAAGGCAGAGAAGATTGTACCCACCGTCACCAGCCCCTCAACTTCGATTGAAGCCAAGAAGATCTATATCCAGCTCGGTGCCTATTCCAACCGTGACAACGCCGAGCAGATGGTTAAGTTGACCCATCAGACCGAAATATCTACCGCTGAGACGGCAACTATTCAGCCATTCACCCGAAATACTCAGATAATTTATCGAGTCAGACTTGGTCCCTACGACAGTAAAGCTGCTGCAGACCAAATCCTGCAACACCTTATTCAAAATAAGGTTGGCGAACCCCGCATTTTTCACGACTCGTGACGCCTGTCCGTAAACAGATCAATACTTTTTGCCCATTCACACTCCAAACCAGTAAAATAGCCGACTAATCCATAGCTAAACAAAATTTGATGACTCTCATTCGCCTGATCGCCATTGCGACACTTTTGCTCAATTCGATTTCTCTCTCAGCCGCTTCGCTAATCCCTGCCCCCCCCAAGCTCGAAGCCTCTGGATATATTCTGATGGATCATCAGAGTGGACAGATCCTGGCATCCGACAATCCAGATGCGCGTCTGGAGCCAGCCAGTCTCACCAAGATTATGACCGCCTACGTGGTCTTTCATGAGCTGACCAGCGGGCATATTCGTCTCGATGAGCAGGTGCGTGTCAGCGAAAAGGCGTGGCGCTCTCCCGGCTCAAGAATGTTTATCAAAGAGGGAAGTAAGGTCTCAATTGAGGAGCTCCTGAAGGGGATGGTGATCCAGTCAGGTAATGACGCCAGTGTTGCTCTAGCCGAATTTACTGCAGGTAGCGAAGAGGCATTTGTCGAACTGATGAACAGTCATGCCAGGGATCTTGGTCTGAGCAACAGCCACTTCGCCAACAGCACCGGTCTCCCCGCCCCGGATCATGTCACCACACCTCGAGATGTCGCCCTCCTGTCGTCAAAGCTTATTGAGCGATTCCCTGAATACTACAAATGGTTCGGCATTAAAAAATATACCTATAACAACATCACCCAGAATAATCGTAACCTGCTGCTGTTTCGTGACAAGTCGATCGATGGACTTAAGACCGGCCATACCAACGCTGCCGGTTACTGTCTGGTGGCAACAGCCAAACGCAATGAGATGCGCCTGATTACTGTCGTGATGGGTACTAAGAGTGAACGTGCTCGTGCCGATGAGAGCCAAAAACTACTCAACTACGGTTTCCGTTTTTATGAGACTCACCGCCTCTATGGTGCCGATGAACAGATCAAAAATATCCGCATCTGGCAGGGTGATAGAGAATCGTTAGCCCTTGGGGTTGATGAGGAGCTCTATATCACTGTGCCTCGTGGCCAATACAAAAAGCTCGATGCATCAATGATGATCAATCAAGCGGTGATCGCCCCCATCAATGCGGGCACACCACTCGGTCATATTGAGATCAAACTTGGCGATAAGCTGATTGCCCAGCCCGAGCTGGTCGCACTCCACTCTGTTGAAGAGGGTGGCCTGTTCCAGAAGCTGAAGGATAAAGTGCTCCTGATGCTGGAGTAGAATTCTAAAATGTCCAAGGTCTACCTCAATGGCGAATACCTGCCTGCAGATGAGGCGAAGATCTCGGTGCTCGACCGAGGCTTTATCTTTGGAGATGGTGTCTATGAGGTGATCCCGGTCTATGGTGCACGCCTGTTTCGGGCAGCACACCATCTGCAACGACTCAGTAGAGGCCTGCAGGAGATTCGGATAGAAAATCCCCTCTCTGA
>JAPHSO010000144.1 GCA_026193675.1 Gammaproteobacteria bacterium
CCAATCCCCTCAAGGGTGATGGTGGCCCGCTGCTTCTCCTCACGCAGACTCTGCTGTGCCCTGTAAAGCTGGGTCACATCTCTTGATGTCCCCTCAACGCCGGAAATATTTCCCTCCTGATCGTAGCTAAAGTGGGCAGAGGTTGAGAACATCAACTCTCGTCCATCCTTATGTTTAATCGCAGCTACAAAGTTGCTGATATGGCCGTTATTGGCCATCAATTTCTGAACAAACTGTTCCCGCTGCTCTGGGTGAACATAGTGATCAGCCATTCGGGTTCCCATCACTTCATCAACGGTATAGCCCAATTGATTCTCTACCGATTTGGAGATGCGGATAATCAGTCCGTTAGCATCGGTTTGATAAAAGATGTCGGTCATATTGTCGAGGATGGTTCTCAGCTCAAATTCGGACGCCTTTAGTCTCATTTCAGCATCGTGCTGAAAGCTCTCCAATTGGGCATATTCCCTGGCAATAATACCGAGCTCATCGTTTGATTGGGGCTGAAGCGCCTCAAGGCGTAGCTGCAGCTCACCATCTAGTAGAGAGTGGGGTGTTGAAATTGATTTTAGCGGTTTAAGTGACTGGTTGAAGCTCTTGATGAATAGGAGCGTGCCTGCAACGGCAAGTACCTCCAACATGAGCCAGACTGCGATGGTTTCACTATTGAAATATCCGGTACGACCAGAGAAATAGAGTACCAGCAGGGTATCGATCATCAGTGGGATGAGAGAACCTATTAGGAAGACCTTTGTTTTTATGGTGACCAGGGCGCGATTGAATGAGAGCAGGGGGGCCAGTCGGCCAAAACCATCTAGTATCAGAAAAAAGATCGGAAGACTGACAATGATCACCACCGTAATACCAAGAAGATAGATACGCACCCACTCCTCCCCGGTTGGCACAAAGCTGGTTATCGAGCTAAGGCTGGTAAAGAATACGACAGGGCCCAGCAATCGGGCAGTAACGAAAATGAGCCAGAAGTCGATCGGGAAACGGTGAATTAGATCTTCTGTTCTTTTTTGTGAGATGGCATCGGGGCTATCGATAAAGCGGGCGATAGGGCGGGCAAATACTAGATAGAAATAGCCCAGAACGAAGATTAACTGTCCCAGGGCATAGGCTCTAAATTGGAGAGTAGACATCCCCAAATCAGCATTGAGGGCACTGAATAAATCCAGATAGGATAGAAAAAAATTACCTATTGCCGGTGGGATGACACCGGCAATAAATATGAGGCCAAGAAATCTAAACTGAAACTGTTTAGTTGTTATTTTGCGCATCGTGCAAGATTATCACCTCACACAAAGTATTACCAAAGTCTCTATATAATCAGATGCTTATGAACGATTTCGGTTGCCAATCTTCAAGCGCAGTGCATTGAGCTTGATGAAGCCCGCAGCATCTTTTTGATCATATGCTCCGGCATCATCCTCAAAGGTGGCAATTGATTCATCAAATAGAGAATCGGTTGCAGATTTGCGCCCGGCAACATAGACGTTGCCCTTGTAGAGCTTCAGACGTACTTCACCATTGACATGCTCCTGCGATTTATCGATAGCGACCTGCAGCATTTCACGTTCAGGGCTCCACCAGTATCCGTTATAAATCAGCTTGGCATAACGTGGCATCAGCTCATCTTTTAGATGCATCGCCTCACGATCCAGGGTGAGCGACTCCATAGCGCGATGACCCTTGAGCATCACGGTGCCGGCAGGGGTCTCATAACAGCCACGAGACTTCATGCCCACGTAACGGTTCTCAACGATGTCATCACGACCTATACCGTTTTCACCAGCAACCTTGTTGAGATACTCCATCACAGTGGCAGGACTCATCGTATCACCGTTGATCGCGACGATATCACCCTTCTCATAGGTGAGTTCGACATAGGTCGGCTCATCAGGAGCCTGCTCAGGAGATACCGTCCAGCGCCACATATCATCCTCAGGCTCATTCCATGGATCCTCTAGAATGTCTCCCTCATAGGAGATGTGGAGCAGGTTGGCATCCATCGAGTAGGGTGACTTTTTACTCTGCTTGGCAAAGTCGACAGGAATGTTGTGTTCTTTGGCGTAGTCCATCAGCTTCTCGCGTGAGAGCAGATCCCATTCACGCCAC
>JAPHSO010000138.1 GCA_026193675.1 Gammaproteobacteria bacterium
GGCATTTTATGAATACAACTCGATGCATATGGAGCCGTGGGATGGTCCTGCCGGCATTGTACTGACTGATGGTCGCTATGCCGGCTGTTCGCTCGATCGCAATGGTCTGCGTCCAGCCCGTTATGTCATCACCAAGCCGGGTGCCGATTTTAATAAAGAGCCACAGGTGACCGATGACTACACAGGTTGTGTCATCACTCTCGCCTCGGAGATCGGTGTCTACGATTACACCCCAGAAGAGGTGGTGCGTAAGGGCCGCCTCAAGCCGGGTCAGATGCTGGCGGTCGATACCGATAGCGGCAAGCTGATCACCCCTGATGATGTGGATAACCACCTCAAGTCGGCTCAGCCCTATCGCAAGTGGATGAGCGAGAATGGCCAGCACCTGCCCACCACCCTTGAGGGAGAGCCTCTTAGTGCCAATCCTCTGGATAGTAAGGCGCTGGCTGTCTACCAGAAGCTGTTCCAGCTCTCATTTGAAGAGCGAGATCAGGTGATTCGTCCCATGGTTGAGCAGGGGATGGAGGCGACCGGTTCAATGGGTGATGATGCCCCCTATCCGGTGATGTCGAAGCGTATCCGTTCAGTCTTTGATAATTTCCGTCAGCAGTTTGCTCAGGTGACCAATCCTGCAATCGATCCGATTCGTGAGTCGATTGTCATGTCGCTGGAGACTCTGTTTGGTCGTGAGCAGAACCTCTTTGAAGAGGGGCCTAGCCACGCAAGTCGTGTTGTTGCCAGTTCGCCAGTTCTTTCTGAAGGTCGCTTCCGTGCCCTGCTTGAACTCAATGACGAAGACTACGCCTCTGAAATTATTGACCTTAACTATCCCAACGGTTTCGGTCTGAAAAATGCGGTAGAGGATATCGTTGCCAGAGCATCGTCTGCCGTCAAAAACGGTAAGGTGGTACTGGTACTGAGCGACCGTAATATCGATAAAGAGAAGTTCCCGGTTCATGCAGCAATGGCGACCGGTGCGGTGCACCATGCGCTAATCGCTGAAGGTAGTCGCTGTAATGCCAATATTGTGGTTGAGACAGCCACTGCACGTGACCCACACCACTTTGCCGTTTTATTAGGGTATGGCGCCACCGCCATCTACCCCTATCTTGCCTACGAGGCGATCAACGATCTGGTCAACTCTGGTGAGATCACCGAACAGAATCGCGAAAAGCTGGGATTGAACTATCGTAAAGGGATCAACAAAGGTCTTTATAAGGTGATGTCTAAGATGGGCATCTCTGCGGTATCAAGCTATCGTGGTTCGCAGCTGTTTGAGATTGTTGGTCTGAAAGATGAGGTGGTTGACCTCTGTTTTACCGCGACCACCAGCCGTATTCAGGGTGCCGATTTTGCAGACCTGCAGGATGATGTTGAGTCTCTGGTAAAAGTTGCCTGGAATCCTCGTAAGAGTATTGAACAGGGTGGTCTGCTTAAGTTCATCCACGGTGGTGAGTACCACGCCTACAACCCCGATGTGGTTCAGGCGATCCATAAGGCGGTCAACTCAGGTGACTGGAGCGACTATCAGAGCTTTGCCGGGCTGGTGAATGAGCGTCCTGCGGCGATGCTACGTGACCTGTTGAAACTGCGTGATGATGTCGAACCGATCTCGATCGATGATGTTGAGTCGGATGAAGAGCTGTTCAAGCGCTTCGATACCGCTGCGATGTCGATGGGTGCTCTCTCACCAGAGGCGCACGAAGCGCTAGCAATTGCGATGAATGAGTTGGGTGGTCGATCGAACTCTGGTGAGGGTGGTGAGAATCCGGCCCGTTATAACACCAACAAAGTCTCCAAGATCAAGCAGATCGCCTCGGGTCGCTTTGGTGTCACCCCGGAGTATCTGGTCAATGCTGAGGTGTTGCAGATCAAGGTGGCACAGGGTGCCAAGCCGGGTGAAGGTGGTCAGCTCCCTGGCCATAAGGTCAACGAGATGGTGGCCAAGCAGCGCTACACCAAACCGGGTGTCACTTTGATCTCGCCACCACCCCATCACGATATCTATTCGATTGAGGATCTGGCCCAGCTGATCTTTGACCTCAAGCAGGTCAATCCGAAAGCGCTGGTCTCGGTTAAACTGGTCTCTGAACCGGGAGTTGGAACGATTGCAGCGGGTGTGGCGAAGGCCTATGCCGATCTGATCACCATCTCCGGTTATGACGGTGGTACTGCGGCATCCCCAATCGCATCGGTAAAATATGCCGGATCGCCCTGGGAGCTGGGTCTCTCTGAAGCGCATCAGGTGCTGCGAATGAACGGTCTGCGTGGCAAGGTTCGTATTCAGACCGATGGTGGACTGAAGACCGGCCTGGATGTCATTAAGGCGGCGATCCTCGGTGCCGAGTCATTCGCCTTCGGCACCATGCCGATGATTGTGCTGGGCTGTAAGTTCCTGCGTATCTGCCACCTCAATAACTGTGCAACCGGTGTTGCGACTCAGAATGAGATTCTGCGTGACAAGCATTATAAAGGTCACCCTGAACTGGTTAAGACCTACTTCCGCTTTATCGCCCGTGAGGTGCGTGAGTGGTTGGCGAAACTGGGCGTCCCCTCAATCGAGGCGCTGATTGGTCGAACCGACCTGTTGGAGATCCTTGAGGGTGAAACCACCCGCCAGGGCAAACTCGATCTCTCTCCAATTCTTTCGCAAGAGGGGCTGGTGGGTGATGAGCCACGTTACTGTATCGCTGAACGCAACGAGCCATTTGATGATGCCAAGCTGGCCGAAGAGATGGTCGCTGCAACACGCAGTGCGATTGATAACAGGTCAGGTGGCGAATTTAGCTTTGAGCTGAAGAATATTAATCGCTCAGTCGGCGCCCGTGTCTCGGGCGAGATTGCGATGGTTCATGGCAACCTCGGTATGGCAGATAGCCCAATCACACTAAAATTGAAGGGAACTGCAGGTCAGAGTTTCGGTGTCTGGAATGCTGGTGGCCTCAACCTCGATCTTGAAGGTGATGCCAACGACTATGTTGGTAAAGGGATGGCCGGTGGTCAGATTGTCATCTATCCACCTAAAGCGAGCTGTTTCAACACATTTGATAACACCATTATCGGAAACACCTGTCTCTACGGTGCCACCGGAGGAACACTCTATGCCGCCGGTATGGCCGGTGAGCGTTTTGGCGTACGTAACTCGGGTGCTAATGCGGTCATTGAGGCGGCAGGTGATCACTGTGCCGAGTATATGACCGGTGGTGTGATCACCGTGTTGGGACCAACAGGGGTTAACTTCGGTGCGGGTATGACCGGTGGTTTCGCCTTTGTTCTCGATGAAGATGGTAAGTTCCAGGATCGTTGTAACCATGAGTCGATCGATTTCAATCGTATTGATACTGAAGTCACTGAGGCGCATCGCAACTATCTACGAGAGACCATTGAGAGCTATGTTGCGGCGACAGGTAGCAGACATGGCCAGGCGATTCTCGATAACTTCGATGTTGAGGCCTCTAAGTTCTGGCTGGTTAAACCGAAGTCAGAGAGCTTGGAGACAATGCTCGAAGAGTTGATGGTGAGAATGGACTAAGAGGTCTGTTCCTGATTCAGTCCGAATATAACTAAATAGACGGTATAAAAGTGTGAGTAAAAGTAACACGCTACAGTTTTTACAGGTTCCACGGGAGATCCCTGGAAAGAAGCAGGTCAACATTCGTATCAAAGAGTACGCCGAGATCTACGGTGACTTTGATGGCGAAACTGCAGCCTATCAGGCGGGACGCTGTCTCCACTGCGGTAACCCTTACTGCGAATGGAAGTGTCCTGTACACAACTACATCCCCAATTGGCTA
>JAPHSO010000274.1 GCA_026193675.1 Gammaproteobacteria bacterium
TCCCCAAGGTTCTTGAATACAACTGCCGTTTTGGTGACCCTGAAACGCAACCCATCATGATGCGTCTGAAATCAGACCTTGTTGAGCTCTGTAATGCCGCACTCGATAAAAGGCTCGACCAAATCACTGCCGAGTGGGATCAACGGGTATCAATGGGTATTGTCATCGCTGCAGCGGGCTATCCCGATGACTACCCAAAAGGTGATGTGATCTCAGGTCTGGGGATTGGTGAAAGCGACTCAGCCAAGGTTTTCCACGCTGGAACCAGCCTTAATGATGGTAGTGTGGTCACTTCAGGTGGCCGTGTGCTCTGTGCAACAGCGCTGGGTGATAGTGTGGTCGATGCTCAAAAGAACGCCTATGCACTGGCTAAACAGATTAGCTGGAGCGGCGCCTGGTACCGCAACGACATCGGTCACCGCGCCATATCGAGAGAAATGGCGTCAAAATAACCATTTATCTGGAGATAGACCCCCTATTTCGGCTAAAATAGCCTCAAGCAATAAAGATTATTAATTAACTGGAGTAAATCCATGTCTGTAAAACACCCTGTTGTTGCCATTACCGGCTCTTCTGGTGCGGGTACTACAACCGTAAAGAATGCATTTGAGCACATCTTTTTCCGCGAGAGCATCAAACCTCTTGTTGTTGAGGGTGACAGTTTCCACCGCTATGACCGTGCCGAGATGAAGGAGGCGATGGCTAAAGCTGAGGCCGAAGGTAATGATTTCTTCAGCCACTTTGGTCCCGAAGCAAATCACTTTGATCTGATCGCAGAGACCTTCAAGTCTTATGGTGACACTGGTAAATGTAACCGTCGCTACTACATCCACAGTGATGAAGAGGCGGTAGAGCACAATGAGCGTCTGGGTGGTACCAGTTACACTGCGGGCCAGTTCACGCCATGGCAAGAGATTGATGAAGATACCGACCTGCTCTTCTATGAGGGTCTGCACGGTGGCGCTTCAGATGATCAAACCGATGTATCCAAGTTTGTAGACCTGCTGGTTGGTGTTGTTCCAATCGTCAACCTGGAGTGGATTCAGAAGATCTTCCGTGACAACTCACAGCGTGGATACTCAGCCGAAGCTATCGTAGATACCATTTTGCGTCGTATGCCCGACTACATGAACTACATCACGCCTCAGTTCTCGCGCACCGATATCAACTTCCAGCGTGTACCTACTGTCGATACCTCAAACCCATTCATCGCACGTGACATCCCAACACCTGATGAGAGCTTTGTGGTTATCCGCTTTAAGGATCTGAAAAAGTTTGATGTCGATTTCATCTATCTGCTCAACATGATCCCCGACTCATTTATGTCTCGCCGTAACACCATTGTGGTTCCCGGTAGCAAGATGGGTTACGCGATGGAGCTTATCTTTGCACCAATCGTTCACGAGATGATCGAGAAGAGCCGCAACGGATAAATTACTATTCGTAGCCGTGAAAAAAGACCCGCTGATGCGGGTCTTTTTATATACAGAGAAATAACCGATGAACGAACAGAAAATCCTTTTCTCAATTATCACATCACCAACCCATCCCAACTTCAGCTCACTCTATTCTGAACTCGGGATTAGTGAGATCATCATTGACTCGATGCGCAAGTCGATCGGTAAACTGAAGAAGCAGCAACCTGACTATATCGTTGCCGAGTTTGCTTACGCCTACAGTTCTAATTACCAGGCTATTCACACCAGTAACCTCGATGTGCTACTTCACAGTTTGAAAAAGTACTCGCCAGAGAGCAAGGTGATCGTACTGGTTAAAAAGGATGAGCTTGAATATGTCGGCCATATTAAAGAGATCTTTCCTCTCCATGCGATTCTCAGCTATCCGGTCAATGAGTCTCAGTTCAGGGAGCTACTTCAATAATTTTCCGGGGTCGGCGTCGGTACATCTTGTTACCTGTTCAGATAATGTTACTACCGAGTCTTATTGCTTCGCCAAGCATAACGATTGCGACGACTCCGACCCCGTAACTTACGATCGCGGCGTACGACCGCCATGGATGGTGGAAGTGCAGAAAATGCAGGAGCAATTTTCTGCCCTACATCCTGTAGGCAAAAAGCCCCCGCCACTTAGAGAGTGACGAGGGCTTTCTTTTTTCAAACTAACGCGTAATTTATGTGCGGTAGTTGGGGGCCTCTTTGGTGATCTGTACATCATGTACATGTGACTCGGCCATACCGGCATTGGTCACTCGCACAAACTCAGGCTTAGAGCGCATCTCTTCAATGGTTGCACAACCGGTGTAACCCATACTTGAACGCAGGCCACCCATCAGCTGGTGAATAACAGGCTGTAGAGGACCTTTATAAGGTACACGCCCCTCAATCCCCTCAGGTACCAGCTTATCGGCCTCACTGCCTTCCTGGAAGTAGCGGTCTGATGAACCCTGCTGTGATGCCATCGCACCCAGAGAGCCCATACCGCGGTAAGACTTGTATGAGCGGCCCTGGAACAGCTCGACTTCACCAGGTGCCTGTTCTGTACCGGCAAACATGCTACCGAGCATCACTGAGCTCGCTCCAGCAACAATCGCCTTGGAGAGGTCACCCGAGAAGCGGATACCACCATCAGCAATCAAAGGCACACCACTTCCGGCAAGTGCCTGGGCAACATTATCGATAGCTGTCACCTGAGGTACACCGACACCTGCAACAATACGGGTGGTACAGATAGATCCAGGACCGATACCTACTTTAACCGCTGAAGCACCCGCTGCAACCAGATCCAGTGCAGCAGCACCCGTGGCGATGTTGCCACCAATGACTTCAAGGTCGGGGAAGTTTTTCTTCACCCATGCGACACGGTCAAGAACCCCCTGTGAGTGACCGTGAGCTGTATCAACAACAATCACATCGACACCCACTGCAACAAGCGCCTCAATACGCTCGTCGGTACCAGCACCTACACCCACAGCAGCTCCAACACGCAGACTACCAGAGCTGTCTTTACAGGCTTGAGGCTTCTCAGTCTCTTTCTGAATATCTTTAACAGTGATCAGCCCACGCAGATGGAAGTTATCATTAACAACCAGAATTCGCTCAATCCGGTGTTTGTGCAACAGCGCAAGCACCTCTTCACGCTCCGCACCCTCTTTAACGGTCACCAGCTTATCCTTCGGGGTCATCACAGTGGAGACTGGCGCATCAAGTTGGGTCTCGAAGCGAAGATCTCGGTTGGTGACAATGCCAACCAGTTTGTCTCCATCAATAACCGGTACACCCGAGATATTCAATGAGCGGGTCAACTCCATCACTTCACGAATGGTTGATGTAGAAGAGATCGTAACAGGATCTTTTACAATACCGCTCTCGTAACGCTTCACCTTACGCACCTCAGCGGCATGCTGATCGATGGTCATGTTCTTGTGAATAATACCGATTCCACCCTCCTGTGCCATGGCGATGGCCAGACGGGCTTCGGTGACGGTATCCATTGCAGCAGAGATGAGTGGAATATTGAGCTCAATGTTACGAGTCAGCTGAGTTTTAAGCTGAACCTCCTTTGGCATGACCTGCGAATGGGCCGGTACTAGTAAAACATCGTCAAAGGTGAAGGCTTCTTGAGCAATTCTCATGATAGGGATCCGTTAAATAGTTGATGGCGCCAATTATAGGGTTTGACGACCCACTGGTAAACTGGTTACGCTACGTACTTAACAATTTTGATCATCAGGTTGTACGCAATGAGTCACAAAATGCGTATTTAGAGACAACTCTCGAAGAAGAGAACCTGGATAATATTAAAAGTACCGAGGAGTATGAAGTTGATTAAAAAGATTCTAACTGTTGGAGCAATTGTTCTACTCAGTGCATGTGCTGAGATGCAGACCTCAGAGCAACAGATGGAGACAAAGCCCGTTGCAGCAGCGATGAGCTCATCGGCTACAGAGGCTAAGGTGGCAATTGCCGCTGCTGAAAAGGCGAGAAAAGCGGCCGGTGCGGTAGGTTACGAGTGGCGTCACACAGCCAAGCAGATCAACGATGCCAAGGCTGCAGCCAAGAAAGAAGATTACAAAACAGCAATCGCTCTTGCAAAAAAAGCAGAGAGAGAGGGAATTGATGCCCTGGCTCAATATCACGAGCAGAAAAATGCAGGTAAAATGAACTAAATTTAGCTTGAACCTAAAAGGCCATCATAATGATGGCCTTTTTTTTTGAGGACTGAATGTACTCAGAATTTTTTTACGATTCAAATTTCCCCTTCTCTACTGCACACGAAACCGTCACAATCAGAACCATGCAAGATCGTGAAATATATTCAGTATCCCAACTCAACCGTGAGGCTCGCGCCCAGCTAGAGGGCCATTTCCCACTCATATGGGTAGAGGGAGAGATCTCCAACTTTGCCAAACCACGCTCAGGACATATCTACTTCACCCTTAAGGATGAGTTTGCCCAGGTCAGATGTGCCATGTTCCGTATGCGAGCCATGCATCTGCGTTTTACTCCCAAAGAGGGGCAACAGGTTCTCGCAAGAGTACGGGTGAGCCTCTATGAGAATCGTGGCGACTATCAGCTCATCATTGAGAGCATGGAAGAGGCCGGCAGCGGTGCTCTGCAACGGGCATTTGAGGCGCTTAAGTTTAAATTGCAGAGTGAGCAGCTCTTCTCTCAGGAGCTGAAGCAGCCGATACCCGATAATCCACAAACGATTGGAGTGATCACCTCTGCCAGTGGAGCGGCTATCAGAGATATCCTCTCCGTTCTGGCCCGTAGAAACCCTGCCGTTAGAGTGATTATCTATCCCACACCGGTTCAGGGAGAGATGGCAGCCCCAGAAATCGTGCGAGCACTTGAGAGCGCCAACCGCAGAGATGAGTGTGACCTGTTGATTGTCAGTCGTGGTGGCGGTTCACTTGAAGATCTCTGGCCCTTTAATGAGGAGCGTGTGGCACGAGCGATTGCAGCAAGCCGATTGCCAATCGTCTCTGCAGTTGGTCACGAAGTTGATGTCACCATCTCAGATTTAGTGGCCGATCTGCGAGCCCCAACACCATCAGCTGCGGCAGAATTGGTCACCTCAGACCGCTCAGAACAGTTGGCTCGCCTGCAGAACCAGTTCCTGCGCCTAAAACGTGCAATCCAATCTGACCTACACAGACAAAACCACTCACTGCTCGCCCTCAAACGTCATTTGAAGCATCCACAACGACGTTTAGATGAGCAGGCGCAACGTATTGATGGTCTGGAGGCACGTCTGCTTCGTGCAACCAAACACGCCGTTCTACAGCAGCAGGATTCGCTTAACGCTCTATCCTCTCGGCTTAATGGTCAGCGCCCAGCTCTACGTATCACCCAATCCCGTCAACGGCTGCATAAGGTCTGGCTCCAGTTACAAAGAGGGATGGTTCACCACTTGAATCAAAAGGGATTGATTTTATCCAAAGCGGCACAGGGACTCGATCTGGTAAGCCCTCTCGCCACCCTGCAGCGCGGCTACTCAATCACCCTATCTGATAAAGAAGAGGTTGTGAGAACAGCCGACAGGGTTAAAATTGGGGACAGTTTGACCACTCGACTAGCAAAGGGAGCGTTGGTCAGTCAGATCACCGCAATCAAAAAATGAGCATGCCACACAAATTTTTACTCCTGCTACTTCCCCTGCTCTACCTCTTTAGCGAAGCCGTCACAGCACTGCCTCGCGAACAGGCCGTACCCGGTGGAATTGCACTGATCAATCTCTCTAACACTGATACCCCCAAGCCGACCGCCCACCTGGGCAAGCATCAGGTTCTCATTCGAGCCCATGAGGGACAGTGGCAGGCTGTCGTTGGCCTCAGTCTGGAGACAGCAGTTGGCACCAATACGCTTCAGGTCACCTCCACCAAAGGGGAGGTAAAACGGGTCAACTTTAAGGTCAAAGATAAACGTTATCCCGAGACCCACATCACCATTAAGGACAAACGCAAGGTTAATCCCTATAAGGATGACCTTGAGCGGATCTATTCAGAACAGCGACGCAGCCGCACCGCATTCAACCGTCACAGCGAACTGGAGCCTGATGTCGAGTTCATTCTCCCCATATCAGGACGGTTAAGTGGCAACTTTGGACGTCGCCGATTCTTTAATAAACAACCTAGAAAGCCCCATAGCGGCATGGATATCGCGGCCCCTACCGGCACCGAGGTGATCAGCCCCGCAGCGGGAAAGATTGTCGATACAGGCGACTTCTTTTTTAATGGTAATACCATCTTTGTTGATCACGGTCAGGGACTGGTCACCATGTACTGCCATCTTGATACTATCAATGTAAAAAAGGGAGACATGGTCAAACAGGGGGAGAAAATTGCCACAGTCGGCATGACAGGAAGGGTAACCGGCCCCCATCTCCACTGGAGCGTGAGTCTAAATGGCGTAAGAGTGGATCCGGCTCTGTTTATGTCTAGCGAAGCTCTTGAGATGCTTGATGCGCCAAACAGGAAAATTTCAAAGAAATAAAAATTGAGTAACTCTTCAGGTATTGCCTATCGTGCCAAGCGGTGAGAGCCGCTCCTGTGCATCCATGCACCCGCGGTGTTCGACCACCATGGATGGCGGAAGTGTAGAAAATGCAGGAGCAATTTTCTGCCCTACATCCTGAACATAAAAAAGGCCCTGCGAGATGACTCAAGCAGGGCCTTTGCTGAACAGCTTTATTACTTGGGATTAACCAAACGCCTGTCCAGGCTTAACACCAATTGCTTTCAGAATAAGTACCATCGGGCAGAAGCCGGTAATGGAAGACTGAAACAGATTAGCGCCTACAAAAGCGGTAAACCAGAGCCAGTACTCATGGTGAAAGATGGGGCTCCCCTGAACACCCAGAGCGAGAGTAACCATAATAAACAGGCCAGCTACAGCAAAAACGATACGATCAATCGACATATATCCTCCTAATGATTAATTATTATCTCAAATGATGAGCCAACAGCAGTCTGTTCATCAAAAGACCGCGTATGATAGTCTGACAGCTGGAAAATTCCAAGCATTAGTGAATTCTAATATCCATATTGGCTAAAGATTGAGGATATTTCGGTCGATAACCACTTATATACGTTCATAATTTAACTATTTCATATGTCTTACCTACTGATCGCTCTATCTCTACTGCTCTCTCTGCCGGCCCATGCCGTTACCCAGAAATTTGGGGCCAATGAGCACAATACAGTCTGGGTCAGTGAGGGAGATAATAAGTTCCGCTGCAGCTTGAAGCAGACCATTCCCAACTTTGGCGAAGCCACTTTCAGACATTTAGCCGGTGGCAAACTCCATCTTAAGGTTGAGTTGATCCACCCCAATAGAGCCGAGCGAGAGGTCGAACTCATTTCACGCCCCCCCCTTTGGTTGCACAATCGAGGCAGCCGCCTACTTGATAGCCAGCAGCTCAATGAGCCGACTAGCGAGATTGAATTTGGCACCCATCAGGCTCGAGTTGCACTCACCGAGCTGGAACAGGGGCTATTTCCCACCATTCGTTACCGGGTCGCGAAGGATGATAATCGCGAGATCAATGCCGCCATATCCAGTGTCAACTTTCAACCCGCCTATAACCAGTTTCTCACCTGTCTCGGTCAGCTCATGCCCTATCAATTTGAGTATGTTCAGGAGAGCAACTTCTACTTCCGCTCGGGCCGAAGTAGCCTATCCGCCATCGACAGGCGACGTCTCAATGAGATCATCACCTATGTGAAAGCCGATCCCACCATCAAGTGGGCGCAGATCAAGGGCTATACCGATAGCAAGGGCTTCCGCCATTTTAACGATAAGCTGGGCGAACAGCGCGCCAAGGCGATCCAGAACTATCTGGCCGACCATGGTGTGGATCAGCTGGATATCAATGTGAAGTCCTACGGAGAGCGTAAACCGCTTGAGAGTAACCGGACCAGCAAAGGGCGAGCACGCAACCGAGTAGCCATTTTCACCCTCTTTAACAAAGAGCCTCCTCCTCCAGAAGAGCTGCCCGAATTTGAGTTTGAGAGCATCTTTGACACCCTGCCTAAGGAGGAGCCTCAATATAAGGCCCCTATTCCAACACCGTTGGCTGATTCGGTTCTTGAGCCGCAAAGTCCACCCATGATGCCACCAACATCTGAAGCAGCACCTGCGGAGATCTCCCCTCCTCCGCCACCAACATTTGATGCACCTGCTGAGAGCGCCCTGGTTGTCCCAGCCCCAGAGAAAGCAGCACAGCCTGCAGAAGCTCCGCCGACAGATACTCGACCTTCCCTGTTTGAGCCAATCACACCCGACATGGTCGAGACAGGAAGATAGTCAGCGCCGGGTTGGCTCCTGTATAATCCGGCGCCATTAGATCGTTATCCCCCTGCTGGAGCTCACATGTCCAAAACTAAAAAAGTTGTACTCGCCTACTCTGGCGGCCTCGATACCTCAATTATTCTCAAATGGCTTGAGGATGAGTACCAGTGTGAGATCGTCACCTTTACCGCCGATATCGGTCAGGGTGAAGAGGTGGAACCCGCCCGTAAAAAGGCGGAGGATATGGGCATTAAAGAGATCTACATCGAAGATCTTCGTGAAGAGTTCGCGCGTGACTTCGTCTTCCCCATGTTCCGCGCCAATGCCATCTATGAGGGTGAATACCTTCTGGGCACATCTATTGCCCGCCCACTCATCTCCAAGCGCCTGATTGAGATCGCCAGGGAGACCGGTGCCGACACCATCTCCCACGGAGCTACCGGTAAAGGTAACGACCAGGTCCGTTTTGAGCTGGGTGCCTATGCACTGAATCCAGAAATCAAAATCATCGCCCCCTGGCGTGAATGGGATCTGCTCTCACGCGAGAA
>JAPHSO010000053.1 GCA_026193675.1 Gammaproteobacteria bacterium
ATCGATGCGACCAGCCGCCGAAACCTAGAGTTGGAGCAGAACCTGGCTGGAGATCAACAGCACACCCTGTTATCGGTCATCGATAGCTCGATCACACCGATGGGGGGGCGTATGTTGCGCCGTTGGCTCAACCGCCCTCTGCGTGATCGCACCACGCTGAAGTTGCGTCAAAATGCGACAGCCACACTACTCTCTATCATTGAGAACGAACCATTTTTTAAAGAGTTTCGGGCAATTGGAGATATTGAGCGAATTCTGGCCCGCATCTCACTCAAATCGGCCCGGCCGCGAGATCTGTCACAGCTCCAGAGAGCGCTCTCGATGCTTCCTGCCATTAAGGAGCAACTTCACCAACTCGAAGATGGTCGCCTGGAGCAGCTCAACGGCCAGCTCCAGCTTCTGCCAGAGCTATATCAGCTCTTAAACCGAGCCATTATTGAAGAGCCCCCTGTATTGATTCGGGATGGTGGGGTCATCGCTGCCGGCTATAACAGTGAGCTCGATGAGTTGCGCACCATCCGTCAGGATGCTGGCGACTACCTCGATGAGTTGGAGCGACGTGAACAGCAGCGTTCCGGCATTCCAGGGCTAAAGGTTCGCTACAACAGGGTGCATGGATATTACATTGAGATCAGCCGCCTTCACTCAAACGATGTGCCCGATGACTATCTGCGTCGTCAAACCCTTAAAAATGCTGAGCGCTTTATCACTCCTGAGCTCAAATCTTTTGAAGAGCGCGCCCTGTCGGCAGCTGAAAAGGCGCTAGCGCTGGAGAAACAGCTCTATGATGAGCTACTGGAGCTGATCTGTGAGGAGCTCACACCGCTACAGCTGATCACTGATTCACTTTCAGAGCTTGATGTACTACTCAGTTTTGCAACAAGCGCCCATAAGTTAAAGCTCTGCCAGCCGATATTGTCTAAAGATCCCGGCATCAATATTAAAGGTGGTCGACATCTGGTGGTAGAGCAGTCGATGGATACACCCTTTATTCCCAACGACACCCAGCTCTCGTCAACCCAGCATATGTTGCTGTTGACCGGCCCCAATATGGGAGGCAAATCGACCTACATGCGCCAGGTGGCGCTGATTGTCCTGCTGGCCCATATCGGCAGCTTTGTTCCTGCCGAGGCGGCCACCATCGGCCCAGTTGATCAGATCTTTACCCGCATCGGTGCATCAGACGATCTCGCAACGGGGCGTTCGACCTTTATGGTTGAGATGACCGAGACCGCCAATATTCTCAATAATGCAACACAGCAGAGTCTGGTTTTAATGGATGAAATTGGACGCGGCACCTCCACCTTTGACGGCCTCTCTCTCGCCTGGGCCTCAGCATCCGACCTTGCCCGTAGAGTCCGTAGCTACACCCTGTTTGCCACCCACTATTTTGAGCTGACCCAATTGGCTGAAGAGCTCAACGGTGTAGCCAACTATCATCTGGATGCGGTGGAGCATGGTGAGCAGATCGTTTTTCTGCATCATGTGATAGCGGGTCCGGCCAATCAGAGTTATGGCCTTCAGGTTGCCGCTCTGGCGGGAGTTCCCAACGGGGTGATTCAGTTGGCCCGAATCAAACTCAATGAGTTGGAGCAGCATTCAATCCATAACAAGCTCTCCCACAGCGCTACAAACAAACCCCACCCTGCCACACCTCCTGAGCAGAGACATCCATTGATCGATGCGGTGAAGGTGCTGGACCCTGATGAGCTCACACCGAAGGAGGCGCTACAACTGCTCTACATCCTCAAAGATATGGGCGCTGCTGAGTAGTGAGCCAGACACCATTCTGGGAGAGGCCCCTGCAAGAGTTAAACCGTGAAGAGTGGGAGCAGCTCTGTGATGGCTGTGCCCGCTGCTGCCTGATTCAGCTTGAAGATGATGAGAGTGGTGAAATTATTACCACCTCAGTCGCCTGCCAATATCTTGAACGGGAAACCTGTAGTTGTGGCGTCTATCCACAACGGCGCAAGCTGGTTCCCGAATGTTGGCAGGTGACCCTAGAGAACATCCCGCAACTCCCATGGATGCCGGTAACCTGTGCATACCGGCTCCGTGCCGAGGGGCATCCACTCCCCGACTGGCATCCACTTATTAGTGGTAGTAGAGAATCTATCCATGAGGCGGGAATCTCCGTGAAATATCTCGCCACTCTGGAGAGCGAGCTACCAGAGGATGCCGACATTGAAGATTATTCTTTACAATAACCTCCTAAGCTATTGATAGTACGATTATATTAGTCCATTATCCGACTACTATATCCACTAAAGAGATTCAGGATCTTCTCCATTGGAACAGCAGCAGAACTTTGTACGTTGGTTTCGTGACTCAACACCCTACATCAACGCCTTTAGAGGGAGAACCTTTGTCGTCACCTTTGGTGGTGAGCTGTTGGCCGAAGATCAGTTTGCCCATCTGCTTGAAGATCTCGTTCTACTCAACAGCCTTGGGGTACGGTTGGTGCTGGTCCACGGGGCCCGTCCACAGATAGAGACACGTCTTCAGCTCTCCAATATCAAGATGCACTATGCCAATGGTCTTCGGATCACTGACGAGGAGAGCCTTCTCTGCGTCAAAGAGGCGATCGGTAGCGTGCGTGTTGAGGTTGAGGCACAGCTCTCCATGGGTCTTAAAAACTCCCCCATGGCCGGAGCCGATATTCGAGTCGTATCTGGAAACTTTGTCACCGCTCAACCCCTTGGGGTGCGTGATGGGGTCGACTACCAACACACCGGCGAGGTGCGCCGTATCGATGTGGCGGCTATTGAAGAGCAGCTCGATCTGGGCGCTATCGTTCTCCTCTCGCCACTCGGTTACTCCCCTACCGGAGAGGTCTTTAACCTCTCAGCTGAAGATGTTGCCACCGTAACGGCAGTCGATTTGGGTGCTGACAAGCTCATCTGTCTCATTGATGGCCCAGGCCTATTTAATGAACAGGGAGAGCTGATCCATCAACTGCAGCTAAGCCATGCACAACATCTGATCGAACATCAGCACGATATTGTTGAAGCTACCGCCAAAGCGCTATATAGCTCACTCTACGCCTGTGAAAATGGGGTTAGACGCGCCCACCTGATCGATCGTCACCTTGATGG
This sequence comes from Gammaproteobacteria bacterium, assembly GCA_026193675.1. Classification (GTDB taxonomy): domain Bacteria; phylum Pseudomonadota; class Gammaproteobacteria; order Thiohalomonadales; family Thiohalomonadaceae; genus JAOTST01. The sequence continues at coordinate 3,096 of JAPHSO010000053.1, forward strand.
TGCACTGTTGATGGAGCTATTCACCCGTGATGGGGTCGGTACCCTGATCAATACCGACGCCTATGAGGCGATTGAAGAGGCAAG
>JAPHSO010000218.1 GCA_026193675.1 Gammaproteobacteria bacterium
ATCACGCTATCCGGTGCGACAGCTTCGGTCATCTTTTCAACCGCCATGGACTCACCTGTCAGTATCGACTCCTGAATCTGCAGCCCTTTAACTCGGAACAGGCGCAGGTCTGCTGGCACCTTATCTCCTGATTGCAGCAAAACGATATCACCAGGAACCAACGTCTCAGCCCGAACAGTCAACTGTCTACCATCACGCATAACCATTGCATTCGGAGAGAGCATCTGCCGTATTGCTCTCAAGGCATTTTCAGCCTTGCCCTCTTGAACAAATCCAATTACAGCATTGATAAGAACCACCCCTAGAATCACACTGGCATCCACCCAGTGGCCTAGCATTGCGGTGACCGCACTCGCAGCTATCAGCACGTAGATCAGTACATTATTGAATTGGTATAAGAATCTTACCAGTGGACCACGAGTTCTTGCCTCTGGAAGCCGATTGGGGCCGTGTTTTGAAAGTCGGTTTTCCACCTCCTCTCTGGGTAGACCGTCCGTCGTTGTCTTAAGCGATTCTAAGACAGCTTTAGCACTTTCGGTATGCCAACTTTTTGATATCAAACCCATAGCTTCAGACTGAAGCTTTAGTCTTCTTATTTCTGTCAGTGTACGGCGTGTAACCACGGCACCCACTATGGCCAGAGTGACTAATATAGTGAGGACAACCAACCATTCTATAACCGCGAGTTCAAAATGCCATGTAAGCTCGTTATTCATTTGGACACCTTTCCCTTGATGCAACACTAACTGGATATTAACAATCAATCACAAAACATGTGCGGAACTTTCTGTAGCTTATCAAACCGGTGAAGATTAAAACCGACATTTCATTAGCGTAATAAGACAGTTACATATTAATTATTCATGCCTATGTTTTTTACGGATAAGCCGGTCTGTTATTCCTAAGATATAACAACAGTGGGGACCCATACCACAAACATTGATGTAACTTGTTTGAAGTCAAAGATGATGATTTGACGTGAAATTGCCATCGGTGCTGTTGCGACAACCACCAATGCTACTGATAATTTCAGTAGATATCTCCTTACCCAAAAGATACTGTACGTTATCTTGGGGTCGAGGTTGATGATGCCTTGGAGACAGTAAAGTAGACGGTGATATATGAGGGCTGTTTAGATATCTGAATTATGATTTGGTTCAGGCAATATTAGTGACAAGATCAGATGGGGTGATTCAATTGTTAGTTATCCATTCAGACTTAGCCAAATCTCTTTTCTAAACATCTGTTGATGTAACCATCTCTGTAGTCATTGGTGATCTCAAATCCTTTTAGATAATTATCTCCTTGAATAGCAAGTGTTGGATGGATCTCTTGAATTGAGGTGTCGTAATAGTGAATAACTCCCTTCTGCTTTTGGTATTTGTTAGATGTCTGCTTCACTGAAAAATCGGTACAGTTAGGGTCTTCACATCCGCAACGGCGTGTCACAATGAGAGTGTCTAACTGTGGTGACAGTTCTGGCCATTCGGAATCAAGATATCTTTTCATATTGATATAAAACCGAGGCATCAATTCGTGCAGATAATCCATTATTAATTCCATTCATATATCACAGAGAAATTCTGTTAATGGGCAACATAACGTTACCTCTTATATAACCCATGGAAAATAACAATTCTAAAACCAGAACACATCACCCATTTGGGTGAGGTAGTAAGATCAATTACTATCTAATAGTGAAAGTGAAAATTAGTTCAGAGAATAGTTGTTTCAGATACTGTCATTGCAAATCTATATCAATAAAAAAAGGGGCCGAAGCCCCTTTGTTCATCTATAGAGTATATTGCGAACAAATCCCCTAAGGACTAACTCCATTAATGGTCACCGTCACAGGACTCTGGCCAACCAGTACATTAGTCACCTCACCAATCAAATCACCACTCTTGGTCATTGCATCACCGGAGTAGGAGACACGTGCCCCAACTATGACCTCTTTAAAGTCAGATAGCTTGGAGGTGGTCATTACCGCATTTGAGTCATCCAGGGTGATCGATACCGGTAGGTCTTTAACCTGATAGCGTGCGGCCGCAAGCGGGAATTTGGGGCCTTGCATCGCCTTGGCATAGATAAATACGGTCTCTTCACCATTGACCTTGGTGTAGAGCCCATCAGCCAACTGAATGGTGACTCTAACAACAGAACCACCAATTGACTCAGTGGTACCTGCTGCCAGAGGATCAGAGCTGACTAATAGATTGGACAGATCCTTATTCAGAACATTGGCGACACGCTCAATAAACTGATCCAGTTGCGCAACTTCGCTAGGCATGTCGGCAATCAGTGGGCGCAGGCGCAGCCAGAGGTCTAGCGCCTCCTGGTGCTTTCCTTGCTCTTCGGCAATCATCCCGGCCATCCACAAACCGGTCGTGTTGTTGGGATCAATTGCGATTGCATCAAACACCAACTGGGCAGGTCTACCTGTCATATTGCCGCCCTGGGCCATCGCGGTCGCATCGGCCAGTGCCAGCATCACCATCGGCTCATCGCCAATGAGTTTGTAGGTGTTCTCATAAGACTCCGCAGCAGCTGCGTACTGCTTTAGCATCATCATGGTGCGTCCCATCAGATACCATCCATCAGGATCTTCAGGATTCTCTTCAAGGCGTTTCTTTAGATCGCTCACCATCGTTTCGATTGAAGGCATCCCTTCGGCAGCGAGTTGCTCAGCCATTGGAGACTTTTCAATCAGCTCAGGAGTGCCAAGCTGAAAATAGAGCAGCACCGTGATTAATGGAATAGCAATCAGTGAAGCGATAAATGCCATCTTACCGGGAGTGGTATTGGCGGTCTGTTGAGCTATCACCCCCTGTTCTTCCAGATCAAACAGGAGAGTCTGCTCAATCTCTAGTTTCGATTGGTCATACAGCTCCTGTGACAGGGTGCCGTTAGCCAACTCGGCATCAAGGTCTGCAATATGTTCACGGGCAATAGTGACATTCTGTCCGTCACGATACTCCTTGCTCTCACTTGTCTGATGCTTGCGCAGCAGGGCAGGTGCAACAAAGGCGATTGCCACAGCGATCATGGCGACGGTAATTATCCAAAAAGTTATCATAATTTAGTTCTTAGTCTTGCTGGTCTTTGCTGAGTAGGCGTTCAGCTCGCGCCATATCTTCAGGAGTGATTTCAGGATCGGTTTTCTTGTCGCGTCCACGGATATATCTGAGAAGCCCAAGAACGGCGATAAGCAGGATGACAAAAGGGCCAACCCAGAGAAGTAGGGTAGAGAGATTAAATGGCGGGCGATAGAGCACAAAGTCTCCATAACGTTGCACCATGTAGTCGACCACATCACTCTTTGAAGAACCGGACTGCACCATGTCATAGGTCTGCTGACGCAGGTCAAGGGCCAGCTCGGCATTAGAACCGGCAAGATTTTGATTTTGGCAAACCAGGCAGCGTAGCTCTTCGATCAGCTCCTTATAGAGCCCCTCTTTCTGGCTATCTTCAAAAGTGTGCGCTTCGATACCTGCCTGAGCAGAATAGCTGAAGATAAATAGCCCCAGGGCGATCGCTTTAAGTAGCAAGTTATTTCTAATCATGATGCTTTTGCCTTTAACTCACGAATCAGAGGAAGGATCTTCTCAGCAACCGCCTCTCTGGTGACTGGGCCAATCTGTTTGTAGCGAATGATCCCCTGTTGATCGATCACAAAGGTCTCAGGTACGCCATAGACGCCGTAATCGATGCCGGTGCGTCCTTTAAGATCAGAAACTGAAGCGAGATAGGGATTACCAAACTGTTTCAGCCAGAGCAGGGCATCTTCTCGTTGGTCTTTGTAGTTTAGACCAACGATATTCACCTCTTTGGTATTGGCCAGAGAGGTGATCACCTTATGCTCAGCGCGACACGATACACACCAGGATGCCCAGACATTGAGCAGCCACACCTGTCCCTTCATCTCTTCAGGGGTGAGGTTGAGTGCGTTGTCATGTAGCTGAGGCAGATCGAATGTTGGCGCAGGCTTACCAATGAATGGGGAGGGAACCTCACGCGGATCGAGCGTCAGTCCAACACCCAGCAGGATGGTTAGCAGAAGAAATAGACCCAGCGGGATCAGATGACGTGGCTTCATGCGACGGCCTCCTTTGGCGAAGATTTAGCCATACGGAAGTAACGCTTGTCACTCGCAGCCAACAATCCACCCAGAGCCATCAACAGACCACCCAGCCAGATCCAGCGGATATAGGGTTTGTGGTAAAGACGCAGGCTCCAGGCACCATCATTACCCAGCGGTTCACCGAGCGCGACAAACAGGTCACGAGTTAGACCGGCATCGATACCCGCCTCAGTCATCGGCATACCCGACTGATAATTTCTCTTCTCGGCATGCAGTGTTGCAAGCTGCTTTCCTTCACGACTCACCACCACTTCGCCTCGGGCCCCGGTATAGTTGGGGCCGGTAAAGTCTTTGGCGCCATTAAACAGGAAGTCAAACTGAGCCAATCGGTAGCTCTCACCTGGGGCGAGACGTACATCTTTTTCGGTGCTGTAGACCGAGACCAGTGTGACACCAACAATAAATATGGCGATGCCGATGTGGCCAGAGATCATGCCCCAGCCACCAAGAGAGATGTTGCGAAGACCATGGGCCCATCCCTTGTTTGCTGTACGTTGCTGAGTCCACACCATCACTGTGAACACAACCCAGAACGCGAGCACCATACCGACCGCTGCACCCCAGCTATAGTGAGGCATGGTAAGTGGGAAGAGTAGTCCCAGAACCAGAGCAACAACCGCCTGAATACGCACCTTGTTTGCGATGTTGGCAAATTGATCCTGCTTCCAGCGCATTAGCGCACCAATACCGACCAGTACCGCCAGAGGTGCAGTCAGTGGGACAAAGACATTATTAAAGTAGGGCGGTCCCACAGAGATCTTGCCCAATCCTAGCGCATCAATAATCAGTGGGTAGAGTGTACCGAGCAGCACACTGGCCGCAGCCACCACCAGAATAACGTTATTGAGCAGCAGGCCGGTCTCACGTGAGAAAAGTCCAAACTTAACCGTTGAACGGATCTGACTGGCTCGAACTGAATAGAGTAGCAGTGAGCCACCAATAACCACAATGAGGAAGGCGAGAATAAAAACTCCGCGCTCAGGGTCAGTGGCAAACGCATGTACAGAGGTGAGTACCCCGGAACGTACCAGGAAGGTGCCGAGCAGACTCAGTGAAAATGCGAAGATCGCCAGAAGTACAGTCCACGCCTTAAAGGCGCCACGCTTTTCAGTCACAGCCAGTGAATGAACCAGAGCGGTACCGACCAGCCATGGCATAAAGGAGGCGTTTTCGACCGGATCCCAGAACCACCAGCCGCCCCAGCCAAGCTCATAGTAGGCCCACCAACTTCCGAGTACGATACCCAGAGTCAGAAAGCTCCATGCAACATTGGTCCAGGGACGTGACCAGCGTGCCCAGGCCGAATCGAGGCGACCACCGAGCATTGCTGCGATGGCAAATGCGAAGGCGACCGAGAAGCCGACATACCCCATGTAGAGCATCGGCGGATGAATTGCCAGACCGGGATCCTGAAGTAGAGGATTGAGATCACGCCCCTCAATCGGCGCATTAATCAGGCGGTCAAATGGATTTGAGGTGAGCAGCATAAACAGCAGGAAGCCGACGCTCACCATCCCCATCACACCGACCACTCGGGCCAGCATTGCCGCAGGAACGCTACGACTGAAGAGGGTTACAGCTGCGGTCCAGACCGAGAGAATCACGGCCCACAGTAGTAACGAACCTTCGTGACCGCCCCAGACACCTGAGACTAGATAGAGGGTGGGCAGCGCACTATTGGAGTGAGAGGCGACATACTTAACCGAGAAGTCGTGTACAAGAAATGCATAGGTGAGTAGCCCGATGGAGAGCAGCATAAACAGCACCTGCCCCTGAGCGGCCGGTTTTGCTACGGCAATCCAGGAGGCGATCCCCCTGTGGGCACCAATGGTAGGGAAAATGGCCTGAACAATTGCCAGACAGAGGGCGATGATCAGTGCGACCTGTCCAAGTTCTGGAATCATTGTGCAGCACCTTCACCACTGTTGGATTTCATCATATTTGCCTTGCCCTCTTTGTGTCCTTTCTCAAGTGCATCGGCAACTTCGGGTGGCATATAGGTCTCATCGTGCTTCGCGAGCACCTCTTCAGCGATGAACACGCCATCAGCCCCCATCTTGCCCTGAGCAATAACACCCTGACCTTCAGCAAATAGATCGGGGAGGATGCCGGTATAGGCAACCGAGACCATGTTGGCATTGTCGGTCACCTTAAAACGG
>JAPHSO010000353.1 GCA_026193675.1 Gammaproteobacteria bacterium
CTCTCTCTGTGGATGACCAAGTACTACATGACAACCTATGGTCACGGTATTCAGGATGCTGCACTGCTCGCCGCTATCTTTGTACTCCCCTCAGGCATCATTCGTGCACTGGGTGGCTGGCTCTCAGATAAGTTTGGTGCCCATAAGGTGACCTACTGGGTGATGTGGTCGTCGGCAATCTGCCTGTTCATCATGTCATATCCAGAAACTGACCTGACCATTGCGACTCGCAGTGGAGATCCAATCACCTGGAATCTCGGTGTTAATGAGTATGTATTCACTGCGCTGCTATTTATTGTCGGTATCGCCTGGGGCTTTGGTAAGGCGTCGGTCTTCAAATATCTCTCAGATGAGTACCCAGACAGAATTGGCACCATGTCAGGTGTGGTAGGTCTTGCCGGCGGTATGGGTGGTTTCACGCTGCCAATCCTGTTCGGTGTGATGCTCGACTACACCGGTGTTGCAACAACCGCTTTCATGCTGCTCTACGGCATCACCATTGTCTCGATTATGTGGATGCAGTGGTCTGGTGAATCTCAACGAGACCGTGAGATGCGTACGCAGTTTGGCCCGGATGTGATGGAGTAGTCATAAGACTACTGCATAAGTTTTTTAAGAAATTTCGATAGAAATTTTAGTTTACCCAAAAGAGGATAATAGTATGTCTGATTTAACTAAATGGGATCCCGAAGATAGTCAGTTTTGGGAATCCGAAGGAAAGAGAATTGCGAATCGCAATCTCTGGATCTCGATCCCGAGTCTGCTGTGCGGATTTGCGGTGTGGCTCTACTGGGGCATCATCACAGTACAGATGCTCAACCTTGGTTTTCCATTCGCTAAAGCTGAGCTCTTCACACTGGCAGCGATTGCCGGTCTAACCGGTGCAACACTACGTATTCCAAGTAGTTTCTTTATCCGGATTGCAGGTGGTCGAAACACCATCTTCTTCACCACCGCACTGCTGATGATTCCAGCAATCGGTGCAGGTATTGCGCTGCAAGATAAGGAGACACCGCTATATGTCTTCCAGATGCTTGCCTTCCTTTCAGGTTTTGGTGGCGGTAACTTTGCATCATCAATGTCCAACATCAGTTTCTTCTATCCTAAAAGGATGCAGGGTCTGGCGCTGGGTCTGAATGCCGGTCTTGGAAATGCGGGTGTGACCACCATGCAGATTCTGGTTCCTCTGGTTATGACCATGGGTATCTTCGGTGGTGAGGCGATGATCCTCCAATCTAGCTCAGGTACGCTGGTTGGTAAGATTCCTGCAGGTACTGAGACCTATATCCACAATGCCGGTTTTGTCTGGTTAGTTATTTTGATCCCTCTGGCATTTGCCGGTTGGTTCGGAATGAACAACATCCGTACAGAGCATGTATCTCCTCATATCGGTTCGCCAATTGGTGCGATGAGTAAGATCACCATGATGCTGCTGATCGGTTTTGCAACTGCTGCAGCGGGTCTCTACATCATCCTTCCTGCGCCAGTAGGTATCGGTGCTCCGGGTTGGGTTAAGTGGCCTGTGATTGCCGGCATCCTCTTCTCGACAGTTATGTTGATGAAGATGATTCCTGGCGACATTAAGCCAAATCTACAACGTCAGTTTAAGATCTTCAGCAACAAGCACACCTGGGTAATGAGTATTATCTATACCATGACCTTTGGTAGCTTCATCGGTTACTCAGCCGGTTTCGCTCTGGCAATCAAAGTTGTATTTGGCTTCCAGCATGTCGAAGTTGACGGCATGATGACCCACAATCTGGCCAATCCTAATGGACCTTCTGCACTGATGTATGCGTGGATGGGACCTTTCATTGGTGCTCTGATTCGCCCAGTGGGTGGTTGGATTGCCGATAAGATGGGTGGTGCACGTGTAACTCAATATGTTGCGATTGCGATGATTGGTAGTGCGCTTGGTGTGGCTTATTACCTGAAGGCTGCATACGCTTCAGCAACACCTGAAGAGTTCTTTGTTCCTTTCTTCATCCTGTTCCTGATTCTGTTCGCAGCTACCGGTATTGGTAACGGTTCTACTTTCCGTACCATTTCACAGGTATTTGATAAAGAGCAGGCTGGCCCTGTACTGGGTTGGACATCAGCAGTAGCCGCATATGGCGCATTCCTGATTCCTAAAATCTTTGGTGAGCAGATCAAGGCTACTACTCCTGAGAATGCACTTTACGGTTTTGCAATCTTCTATGGAGTCTGTCTGGTTCTTAATTGGTGGTACTACATGCGCCCAAGTGCAGAGTTCCACAATCCATAAATATTAAAGTTGTAAACCTGGGCAGCTCCCGGCCTGTAGCTATGGGAACTGCCCTCCTTATTCAAAGATGGAGCAGCATTTAGGCTGCTCCATTAAGCAGGAGAGTAAAAAATGAGTCATTTTCTCGACAAGCTGAAGTTCTTCAGTAAGACGAAAGAGAGTTTCTCTAAGGGACACGGTATCGTGACCGAAGAGGATCGTCGCTGGGAAGATACTTATCGGGGCCGCTGGCGCTTCGATAAGATCGTTCGATCTACTCACGGTGTAAACTGTACGGGTGGTTGTTCATGGAAGATTCACGTTAAAAATGGTCTGGTTGCTTTTGAGATGCAGCAGACCGACTATCCAAGAACCAGAACCGATCTTCCAAACCATGAGCCTCGCGGCTGCCAACGTGGTGCGAGTTTCTCCTGGTATCTCTATAGTCCTCACCGTATCAAGTATCCACTGATTCGTGGACGTCTTGTAGAGCTCTATCGTCAAGAGCGCAATTCAGGAAAAGATCCTGTCGATGCGTGGGCGGCAATTCAAGCCGATGCAGGCAAGCGCAAGAGCTATACAGCTGTTCGTGGTCTCGGTGGTTTCGTTCGTGCCGAGTGGGATGAGATGGTTGAGATTATCGCTGCGGCGAACGTCTACACCATCAAGAAGTGGGGCCCAGATCGTATCTACGGTTTCTCTCCAATTCCTGCTATGTCGATGATCAGTTACGCAGCCGGTTCACGTTATCTCTCTCTGATTGGTGGCGCGTGTGGTTCGTTCTATGACTGGTACTGTGACCTTCCAGCTGCATCACCACAGGTTTGGGGTGAACAGACAGACGTTCCTGAAGCGGCTGACTGGTATAACTCGAAGTACATCATTGTCTGTGGCGCTAACCTGCCGATGACCCGTACTCCCGATGCTCACTTTGCGATCGAATCACGTTACAACGGTACCAAAGTGGTATCAATGGCACCTGACTATGCAGAGTTTGTTAAGTTTGCCGATCTGTGGATGCCGGTGCGTCAGGGTACTGACTCAGCAGCATTTATGACTATGGGTCATGTGGCACTCAACGAGTATCACATCAAGCAGCAAGATCCCTACTTCACCGATTACGCTAAGAACTATACTGACCTGCCGATGCAGGTGACCCTGCGTAAAGAGGGTGACTACTATGTATCAGATCGATTCCTACGGGCATCTGATTTTGATAACAACATGGGCCAGGATAATAATCCAGAGTGGAAGACGGTTATCTTTGACAGCAAGTCAAACTCATATGTCACTCCAAACGGTTCAGTTGGATTCCGTTGGGGCGAAGAGGGTAAGTGGAATACACTGCAAAAGAATGGTCTAGACGGTTCAGAGATCGATGCGGAACTCAGCTGCATCGATAACAAAGATGATGTCGTCACTGTCGCTTTCCCACACTTCACTCCTGGTGAAGGTGATCTGATTATGCGCAGTATCCCTGTGCGTAAGCTGATGATTGATGGTCAAGAGACTATGGTCACATCAGTATTTGATATGACTGTGGCTCAGTACGGTATTAACCGTGGCCTCGGTGATAACACCGCTACCGGTTATGACGATGTATCTTGTCCTTACACTCCGGCCTGGGGTGAGAAGGTTACCGGTATTAAGGCGGCTGACCTTGAGCGTACCGGTCGTGAGTTTGCTGAAAATGCCTCGAAGACCAAAGGTAAGTCGATGGTCATCATGGGTGCGGCGATTAACCACTGGTATCACAATGACCTCGGTTATCGTTCAATCATGAACATCCTCCATTTCTGTGGATGTGTTGGTCAAAGTGGTGGTGGCTGGGCTCACTATGTGGGGCAGGAGAAGCTACGTCCTCAAGCGGGTTGGGCACCAATTGCCTTCGCACTCGATTGGCATCGTCCACCACGTCACATGAATTCGACCACCTACTGGTACTACCATACCGATCAGTGGCGCTATGAGCGTGTTGAGGCCGATAACATTATGGCTGCAACTGCTAAAGCCAAGTACAAAGGCTATCAGTTGGCTGACTACAACGTTGTATCGCAACGTCTGGGTTGGTTGCCATCAGCGCCGCACTTTAATAAGAATCCGATTGAGATTGTTAAAGAGGCCGAAGCTGCAGGTGCGACAGATGAAGCCGGTGTCTCTAGCTACATGGCAGATAAACTCAAGAGCGGCGATCTCGCCTTTGCTTGTGAGGATATCGATGCGCCAGAGAACCATCCTCGTAACCTGTTTGTATGGCGTGCCAATCTAATTGGTTGTTCTGCAAAGGGTCATGAGTACTTCCTCAAGCATCTGCTCGGTGCTCAGAACGGTGTTCTGCAAGAGGGTGTTGAGGGTGCCGACTCGAAAGAGATTAAATGGCATCCAGATGCGCCGACCGGAAAGCTGGACTTGATGGTCGACATCAACTTCCGTCTTAACTCAACCGGTGCCTACTCAGACATCATTCTTCCTACTGCAACCTGGTATGAGAAGTCTGACCTTAACACCACCGATATGCATCCATTCGTTCATCCTCTGGATGCGGCGATTGACCCTGCATTTGAGTCGAAGACCGACTGGCAGATCTTTAAGACTATCGCCAAGCGTTTCTCTGAACTTGCAGCGGTACATCTCGGTACTGTTAAAGATGTTGTCTCACTGCCTATGCAGCATGACACCCCTGGAGCACTTGCACAGCCCCTGGGTCAGGTTAAAGACTGGAAGAAGGGCGAATGTGACCTGATTCCCGGCAAGACTGCTCCAATGTTTAAAGTGGTTGAGCGTGACTACGCCAACACCTACAAGAAGTACACCTCTGTAGGCCCACTGATGAACAAGCTGGGTAACAACATCAAAGGTCTCGACTGGAATACCGATCTTGAGATTGAGCAGCTCAAAGAGCTCAACGGTGTCATTAAGGAAGAGGGTATCTCTAAAGGTCTGCCATCACTGATGGAAGATATCGCAGTTTGCGATACCGTTCTGCAGATGGCGCCTGAGACCAACGGTGAGGTTGCACACAAGTCCTGGTCAGCACTTTCAGTGAAGACAGGTATTGATCATAGCCACCTTTACGAAGGTCGCCATGAGGAGAAGATCCGCTACCGTGATATTCAGGCACAACCCCGTAAGATCATTACCGCGCCAACATGGTCTGGTATCGAATCTGAAGAGGTGAGCTACAACGCCGGTTACACCAATATCCATGAGCACATCCCTTATCGGACCCTGACAGGACGTGCATCGTTCTATCTCGATCACGAGTGGATGCTCGACTTTGGTGAAGGTCTCTGCTGTTACCGTCCTCCTGAGGATCTCGGTGCACTGAAGAATCTTCCTGCTGCCATTCGCACTAAACTCGATAATAAGCAGGCGCTAGAGCTGAACTGGATCACACCACACTCCAAGTGGGGTATTCACTCTTCATACCAGGATAACCTGCGTATGCTGACGCTGTTCCGTGGTGGCCCCTACTTCTGGGTTAACGAGGAAGAGGCTGCAACCATCGGTCTGTCTGATAATGACTGGGTTGAAGCGGTGAACTCGAATGGTGCAACTGTGGCACGTGTTGTTGTATCACAACGTGTACCGAAGGGTATGGCGATTATGTATCACGCACAGGAGAAGAACGTAAACGTTCCTGGCTCTAATACCACCGGTAAGCGTGGCGGTATTTTGAACTCAGTAACCAAGGTTGTGGTGAAACCGACCAATATGATTGGTGGTTATGCGCAGCTTTCATACGCCTTCAACTACTACGGAACTGTCGGTTCGCAGCGTGATGAGATGGTCATAGTTCATAAAATTGAGGATAAGGATGTTGACTGGCTCGAAAGACCGTTAACACCTGAGCGTGAAAAGCAACCACACCCTCCTGGGATTAATAACTAAGTTCTGGACTATTAAGAGGAAAATTTTATGAAAATTCGCGCACAAATCGCAATGGTCCTGAACCTTGATAAATGTATCGGTTGTCATACATGTTCAGTGACCTGTAAAAATATCTGGACCAACAGAAAGGGTGTCGAGTACGCCTGGTTCAACAACGTTGAAAGTAAGCCCGGTATCGGATTCCCTAAAGAGTGGGAGAATCAGGATAAGTGGAATGGCGGTTGGGTAAAGCAGGGCAACGGCATTGAGCTGAAGTCCGGTGGCCGCATCAGTAAGCTGCTAAATATCTTTGCCAACCCCGATATGCCAGAGATCGACGACTAC
>JAPHSO010000287.1 GCA_026193675.1 Gammaproteobacteria bacterium
AATCGAACTTGATGGTGGTCGACAGTGCGCTGAGGGCAACCAGTTCGGTCTCTGCGCTGCTCGCATGAATCCCTTTCAGAATAAGCTGTGCATCCATCGACGAATGGAGCTGCTCCTCTTTCATGGTCAGACCAAAAGTACCGTTCCAGGTGAGCTGCTCCTGAGTGAGTGTCATGTCAGGATTTTGAACATTGAGTTTTTCGAGTTTGAACTCACCTGTGTGGGTCACCTCAATCGTCTTGTCGGCGCGTTGAATCAACTCAACAGTCGAGTTGAGAGAGACCAGTCCCGATAGAACTGTCAGCTGAGGGACGAATGGCGCAAACGGTTTGAGTTCCACCTGTTTGATCATTGTTTTACCGGTAAAGGTGGGGTCCTTAGCGAAGGGGAGTGCCTTACCTGAGAACTCAATTTTATTGTCATTGAGTTTAGCCTTAAGCGAGAGTGGACTGGCCTGTTCGCCATTCCAGTTTGCCAGCTCACCAATATTGAGCTCTTCAATATTGAGGTTGCTTTTCAGCTTGGGATCACGGTAATCGATATTGATCATCGACAGGGCGATGGCATCGATGCCGAAGCCCCAGGGTTTGCTCTCCTTCTCCTCTTTGTTGTCACTCTCGGGTGATTCAGGAATGGTGAGACCGCCGATAATCGGCTTTCCAGAATCATCGATCTCTATGGCGAGGTTCAGACCATCCATGGTGAAATCCTTCAGGTGGATCCACTTTTTGAACAGGGAAAGTAGATGAACGTTGAGCGAAAGCTTAGCAAGCTTCTGGTTTTTGACCTCTGCGGTTGAGAAGCTTAGGCCGGTAATCTCCACCACACCGCTAAATGGATTGAGATTGATATCTTCAATACTCGCCTCCTGCGCCCCCATCTCAAGCAGCAGCTTGGTTAGCTTACTCTGGATAATATAGGGGGTGGCGACCAATACGATGATCAGTGACAGGGCAACGATGCCAGAGATTGCGAGGCGGCGCCGGTTTTTGGATAGCTCTTTAAAAGATTTCATAATAGCGAGGGCTTAAGTCAGTGGAATATATCCAGAAATTCTACTCCCAATGGCGTGATCTTTCGAGGAAGAATATAAGTGCAAAAGTAAGATTTAGGCCCCTGTGGCGTTGTTGTCTGGCGACCACTTAAGGAGTAGAGTCGATGAATATTATTCGGGTATGCCTGCGAGAAAATCGATGACAGACGAGCGTGATGACAAAATTGTTATAGAAGGGGTTGATCACGGCGGCCATAAATTTCGTCCGAGTGATTGGGCTGAGCGGATTGCCGCCATCCTTGCCAGCTATGATGAGGATCGCCGTCTGCGTTACTCAGAGGATGTGAGTCCCTGTACGATTCAGGGTACCCGCTGCTTGATTGTTGCTAAAGATCTAGAGCAACGAAATCCAGATGGTTACCAGTTTATTATGCAGTTTGCCAATGACAACAGTTTGAATATTCAACTGGATCGACGCTCTGAGGCACTTGATGTGCCGGCGGAACGGCGTGCTTGAGTTCGCAGTTTTTTTCGAATAACTGAACTATAGTATGGTTACGAGGTGGATTAGAGGTCATCAAGATGTCGTTCCTGAAGAGAGTCATTTCAAGTGTAGCGGAAGTCCGCTCTAGCCAGACTCTTAAACAACAGCCGTTACAACAGCAACTTTCAGCTCCGCGCAGAGTGTTGGTTGTTAACTCCAAGGGGGGATGTGGCAAGACCACTATCGCCACCAATTTGGCAGGCTGCCTCTCGTCACGCAATCACCCCGCAGTTCTGATCGATTATGACCCTCAAGGTTCGAGTATGCAGTGGCTCTCTCTGCGAAGTGATGAGCGCAAATCGGTGCATGGTATTGCAGCTCACCGAGGACCCAGTTCTGGCACGACCCGTAGTTTCCAGATGCGCATCCCTGAGGGTACTCAGTATGTGATTGTGGATGCCCCCGCCGGGGTCTGTGGCCCTGACCTGATCAAACTGGTTCGCGATATCGATACCATCATCATTCCGGTGTTGCCATCACCAATCGATATTCACGCCTGTTCCTACTTTATTAAAGATCTCTTTCTGGTTGCCAAGGTACGCAGCAAATCGATTCGCATCGGTGTGGTTGCCAACCGTACTCGGGCCAATAACAAGGTCTACGATAAGTTGATCAAATTTCTGCGCTCTCTGGAGATCGAATTTGTCGGCGCCTTAAAAGATAGTCAGAGTTATGTGCATGCCGCACAGGATGGGCTTTCGGTGGTGGAGCTACGTAACAATCAGACATCCAAAGACAAGCGTCAGTGGAATGAGATCATTAACTGGCTGAATGCCGGTTAAACGCTACTTGAAGCGTTAGAAGTAGTAACGCGCCTCAGCAACAATGCTGGTACCGGTGGCGCCAAATTCGGTGACCAGCGTTGAACCTGCAGGTTTATCACCGGTCGGAATCGATAGGCCCACCGAGAACTCCCCCTCATCACTCAGAGAGTAGGTCGCATTGAGTGCGATGATATTTGAGCGATCAATCAGGTTATGGACCAGCGTCGCCCCAGCAGTTAGCAGAGGGGTAAAGGGGTAGTTCAGTCCCAGTGCAAGATAGCGATCAGCCAGGTAGCTACCACTTCCAACCAGATAGTCGGATGCGTTTGCTGCCCCTGGCCCATTCAGGAAAATCTCGCCCTGTAGATGAAGTTCACTCTCCCAACGGTAGTCGAGCCCGATGACCAGTTGGCGCTTGGTGCCGCCGCTGTATCTGCGGATATTGCCCTCACCACGAAAACCGATGGTATCAAACAGCTCTCCCTGAAAGGCCCCAGCAACGATATTGTCGCCACTCACTTTGCCCGCCATGATGGTCCACTCGATATCAGCTATTGGAGCGCTAAGTCGTAACAGCGATGTGTTACGGCTTGAGTCGTAAGTACCCCAGCCATTGGATGTCGTCAAATCGGAGGCATAACCGGCGATCCCGATGTAACTAATCTGTGAGAGCTCATCCCAGCTGTAGTCAGCACGAATACCATCGACTCCCGCCTTGTAGACGCGATAAGAGGCGGTGGCGGCAAAGGGCGCAAAGAAGTCGTTGGGGGTGAAGAAGTAGGTGGTGGCCAGATTAATTGGCTGGCGTCCCATCTTCAAATTCAGTTTAGGGGTGTGGTACTCCAGATAGAGTGAGTCCATACTTACCCAGAGATCACCGCTGCTGCTTGAGAGTTGGTTGGCCCGTTCAATCCCCGGCAGGGTGATGGTGTCAGAGAGGGGAAAGCTTTGGAACAGATTCATCTCATAGCCCCAGCTGTCACCAAAACCACCCTGGGCAATCAGACGAGCCGCCTCCGCTGCTGTAGTTTCGTTTGATGCAGGATAGATCGGCGGTAGAGCGGGGGTATCGGTTTTGACCACACCGGCGCGCACCATGCCACGTAGCTCAAGCCAGCTGTTGTCACCCTCCCAGCTATAAAATGATAACGCCGTTAGTGGCGTTATCAGCAGCAGGGCGGTAAGAAACAGTGCGCGCATTTGATGTTATTGCAGAACGTCTGACTCAAGCTGACCATCACGCAGGTGGATCACCCGCTTGGCGCGATCGATGACCCGCTGGTCGTGGGTTGAGAAGAGGAAGGTGACCCCATCATTTTTGTTGAGCTCCTGCATCAGATCGAGCAGCGCCTCGGCGGTGGCTGAGTCGACATTGGCGGTCGGCTCATCGGCCAGCACAATGGCGGGACGGGTGACGATGGCGCGGGCGATAGCGACACGCTGTTGCTGTCCACCCGACATCTCATCGGGGCGTCGATTTTCCAGCCCCTCAAGCCCCACCTCCTTTAACACCTGCATCACCCGATCGTGGCGCTCAGCCGGCTTAACGCCCTGTAGTGCCAGTACAAACTCGGCGTTCTCATAGGCGGTGAGTACCGGAATCAGGTTATAGGACTGGAACACAAAGCCGATGCGATCACGCCTAAGGGCTGAGATCTCTGAGCGGCTGAGTTCGGAGAGGCTCTGCCCCTCAATGCTCACAATGCCAGATGTCGGCTCATCAAGAGCGCCGATCATGTTGAGTACCGTCGTCTTCCCTGAACCCGATGGACCACAGAGGGTGGCAAAATCTCCCTGTTTGATCTCGAGATTAAAATTGCTCACCGCATTGACCTCAATCTCACCTTGTATGTAGGTGCGGGTGATATCAGTTAACTGGACGATTGGCTGATTTGATTGGTTCATATTTAGACCTAAATGGTTTTTAAATTATCAACGGTATCTGTTCTCATAGCCCTCCAGGCGGGATAGAGGGCAGAGAAGAGGGTGAGTAGAAACAGGCCGGAGAGTATCGCAATAATACTCTCCTTAAACAGGCGGATACGGATCAGCGGATCGAACAGTACACCACCGGCACTGACATCCTGCATCCCCTCCATCATTGCGGAGTAGTCCAGCCCGGTATAGAAGAGGTAGTAGAACCATGGGGCTGTAATGATAATGCCCAGGATCAGGCCGATGATGGCAAGCCAGAACGCCTCAACCATCACCAGCAGGAAGAGTGCTAATGGTGCCATACCCACAGCAACCATCACCGCAAATTCGCGACTGCGCTCAATCACCCCCATCAGGATGGTGTTGAGAATGCCCGCGGCGATGACCAGGCCGATCAGGAGCTCCATCAGAAATTGTGATCCCCTCTTTAGAGTGACAAATCCATTCATATCTCCCTGGGTCTTCTTCCAGCTCAGAATCTCAACATCCTCACTTCTGACTATTTTGGCCACCTCGTTTCTTACCATCTCTGCATCCCGCTGATCAGAGATGAGTACGGTAATTATCGAGGTGTCATCACTTTGGTAACTTAAAGTCTTCCTCATTAGATTGATGGGTAGCAGTGCCATCGCACCATCAACCTCATCCAGACCGGTGTGGAATATGGCGGAGATTCGAGCAACTTCACCTACGATCTCGCCATCGACATCGGTGGTGGTATAGACGATCTTTTTGCCGAGCCTCAGGTTGAGCTTCTCCGCCATCACAGTGCCAATAGCGATACCGCGTGTATCGGCACTAGCAAACAGCTCACCCTCAACGATACTCTTGATAAACAGGTTGGCCGCGGGAGTTTCTGTAGCAGGATCTATTGCCATAAAAGAGCCACCAATACTCTTACTGGCGCTGGCAAACATTGCCTGCCCCATAATGCGCGCATTGGTCTGGGTAACCTGTGGCAGCGTCATGATCTGCTGCTGTATCTGTGATGCATTTTGCAGCCGTTTGTCCAGAGAGGGGGCCAGGTTGTAACCTGCGGGCTCTACTGTGACATGACCCAGCCCCATGGTGGCGCTGACATCGATCATATTGGTGTAGGTGTAGTCACCGATGCCGGTGAAGGTGGTTGCCAGGAACACCCCGAAACTGATGGAAAATCCGGTGATTAGCGTACGCCGTTTATGGCGCCAGATATTCTTCCATGCCAACCGGTTAAGCATCATCTCTAGTCAATACCTAAATTGTCTTCAGGGTCTCGACAGGGTTGGTCTTCACCGCGCGCCAGGCGGGATAGAGCCCTGAAATAAGGGTGAGGATAAAGACCCCGGAGAGGATAGCGATAATGCTCTCCTTGAATAGGCGGATATGCATTATCGGATCGATCAATACACCACCAGCACTATAACCCCCCATCTCTTCAAACATCTCGGTAAAGTCGAGGCCGACCTCAAGCAGGTACCAGTACCAGGGGGCGGTAATCATCACCCCCATAATCAGGCCGACGATGGCGAGCCAGAAAGACTCGAGGATCACCAGGCGGAAGAGGGCAGAGGGGGGCATCCCGACCGCCATCATGATGCCGAACTCGCGGGTACGTTCCATCACCCCCATCAAAAGGGTGTTGAGGATACCTGCGGCGATGACCAGACCTACCAGCACCTGGCTCAGGTAGTTGGTGGTCTTATCTATGGTGATAAGTCCCGTGAGGTCGCGCTGAGTCTGCTGCCAGCTGAGGACCTCGGTCTCTGGATCGTTAATCATTGTTGTAAGCTGGTCTCTGAGCTCCTCTGCGCGGCGCTGGTCAGAGATGATGACGGTGATCATCGATGACTCATCTGCGGTGTAGCCGAGTGTTTTTCGAACGCGGTCGATGGGGAGCAACACCATCGCGCCATCGACCTCATCGAGTCCGGTCTTGAAGATGGCACTAATGCGGGCCACCTCACCGACGATCTCACCATTGATATCGGTGGTGGTGTAGACGATCTTTTTGCCCAGTTTTAGTTTCAGTTTCTCGGCCATGATCGAGCCGATAACGATACCGCGCCCATCGTTTTCATCGAAGAGCTCGCCTTCAACAATTGCTCTAATCATCAGATTAATTTTTTCAGATTCGGTGGCAGAGTTGATGGCCAGGAATGAACCTCCAACACTCTTGCTTGCACTGGCAAACATCGCCTGCCCCATGATGCGCACAGTTGCATCGGAGACATTGGGAAGGGTAATAATCTGCTCACGAATCTTTTCGGAGTTTTTCAGACGCTTATCGAGTGAGGGGGTCTCATTAAAACCCTTTGCCTCGACCGTCACATGACCGAGGCCCATGGTGGCGCTGGCATCGATCATGTTGGTGTAGCCGTAGTCACCGGTACCGGTAAAGGTGACCGAGAGAAAAACCCCCAGGCTGATCGAGAAGCCGGTGATGAGTGTACGCCGCTTGTTACGCCAGAGGTTTTTCCATGCCAGTCGGTTGAGTTGCATATCTTTAACCTACCTGTGGTGAATCGCTTCGATGGGCTGAATAACTGCCGCCTTAATCGCAGGGTAGATCACCGCAATGGTCGCGATAATAAAGAGCATTACTACTGGAATAATGACCGACTCCGGGGTTAGCAGGCTGCGCCAAACGGGGTCGAGCGCGATTCCACCAAATGAGAAACCACCGGTGAACTGGGTGAGATCGATACCGTGTTCGGCGTAGTAGAGTGAGAGCGGTATCCCCACACCCATTGTAATGAGCGCAGCCAGTATGACCTGGATCTGTGACTCCAGCATAATCATTCCAAAGATTTGCCAGGGTGAGAAGCCGAGCGCCTTCATCACCCCAAATTCGCGAATACGCTCAAAGACGCCCATCAACATCGCGTTAAGGATCACCATCGCTACAGCGATATAGGTGATGAGGATCATCACGATGATCGAGGCATCGGCCATCTCCAGGATCTCGGCAATTGCCGGAAGCAGCTTCTGCCAGTTGAGGACTTCAAGTCCGGGTGCATGGCTTTTGACCTGCGCCAACCGCTCATCAAGGGTGTTGAATTGATGATCCTGGGGCATGATGACAATCTCATGGCTCCCTTCGGGAACGACCATCAGCTTGCGGAAGGTGTCGGTGTTCATATAGAAACCGGCGCGATCGACCTCTTCACTCACCGATTTGAGTATGCCACGAATATTGAACAGAGCGTCGGCCATTGAGCCATCGGCGGCCTGACTGACGATGACCACCTCGTCTCCCAGGTCGACCCCGAGGGTTCGTGCCAGTTTGCGACCAATGACCACCTCGTTAGGGGCCTCTTTGCTGATCCACTCACCGCGCATCACATGTTTATGGATCTCGGTGACTCGTGATTCATAGTCGACATCAATAGCGCTCATCTTGATACCGGATGAGGAGGTTCCTGCCGCGGCCAGACCAAAGCCATAGAGGCGGGGGGCTGCATTCAATCCCTCCTGTTGTAGCTTTGTAACAATTTCATAACCGTTGTCGATACGCTTATAGAGATCGGGGTCTCGACGATAGTTTTCGGCGTGGATCTGGATCTCGCCACTATTCATGGAAATGGCGTTGCGCTTGCTATCGAAGAGCATTCCCTCCATCAGCGCTGCGTAGAAGACCATCACGCTACCGGCGAGGCCCATGGCCGCGATGGTGACGAAGGTGCGGTGGCGGTGGCGCCACAGATTACGAAATGCAAAACGGACCAGCATGATTATCTTTTCTCCCATAACGGCGTTATTTTTGTACTCGAATGGTCATATATCGAATATATGCTCACATTCTCCGTGCACAAATGCCTTGTTCTGGAAGAAAATCTAAACATGCTTAACATGATATTTATCTTCTCCGCTTCAGGCTGTTAATTGAGAAGAGGCTATCCTTGAGATCAACATTAAGCTCAAGGGTTTCATAGATAATTTCGGTGTATTCGTCTGGTTTATCGGTGGGGGTGACGCGCATTACTGCGGGGAGCTCTCTACCTGACATCACCTTGTAGTCGCTAAAGCTCATGCGCCGAGTCTCAATGCCATCTTCATCGTAGAAGATCTCCTCAATCGGTAGCAGACTTTTGGCAAAGACGGTGAGAATAATCTTGCCCCATACGACCGCTGCATCTTCTTTGGGGATCAGCGCAAACTCGATAATATCGTTGCCATCACGCACACCCTCAAAGGTGACGGCGGGGGTGTAGTCCTCCTCCATGCGTGACTCATCGACCAGATCATCATTGGTGAAGTGGCTGCCCATCCAGGAGCCCATCATCATTCCCGATGTGAGACGGATGGTGCGATCAGTACGGGGAAGATAACTATAGAGATGCTTGCCGGATTTGAGACTGGCGGTCCCCTTCTCTTTTAGAGGCTTAAGGATCTTGACCAGTGATTTGTCTTTGCCCTTTGACCAGGCCTCCATCTGCATCGAGCGCTGATAGTGTTCGGTTTTGACGTGCATGCTGAAAATGGCATAGGAGGAGTCACCACGCCAAAGGTCATCAATGCTTCTCAGGATCTCACGGGCTCGTTCAACCGATTCAGCTGATGGTGGCTCAATGGCGGCATTGATATGAGATGGAATGAATACAGTCAGTAGACAAAAAATAGTGCCCAGAAGTTGTCGAGATAGGCGCATCTGCACTCCTTGTGAATATATCTATTAGGTAGACTATAAGCCTGATGTGGTAGAGATGCCAACCCGATATAATTGCCTTTTCCTCTGAAAAGTAGTGACGCCGCCAATGTCCGATGTGAATAGCCTGATAAACCACTGGGTTCGCCCAGAGATACGCTCAATCTCCGCCTATCATGTTCCCGATTCATCAGGGTTGATCAAACTCGATGCGATGGAGAATCCATATCTCTGGCCCGATGAGATGGTGCAGGAGTGGCAGGGCTTACTGGCCAACACCCCTGTTAACCGTTATCCCGATCCGGCGGCCAGCCGACTGACCGATTCACTGCGTAGGGTGATGGATATTCCGGATGAGATGGGGGTGATTCTCGGTAATGGTTCCGATGAGCTGATTCAGATCCTGGCGCAGACACTGGCCGGTGAGGGGCGATCAATTATGGCGCCAACCCCGAGCTTTGTGATGTATCAGATGATTGCCGCATTTGTCGGTATGGCCTTTGTTGGCGTACCTCTGCGGGACGATTTTTCTTTAGATATCGATGCGATGATTGATACGGTGGAGAGAGAGCAGCCGGCGCTAATTTTCCTCGCCTATCCTAACAATCCTACCGGTAACCTTTTCGATGATAGTGATATCGAAAAAATTCTGAAAGTTGCTAATGGAGTTGTAGTGGTTGATGAGGCATATCACGCCTTTGCCGGTCAGAGCTGGATGGGACGCCTGGGTGAGTTTCCTAACTTGCTGGTGATGCGTACCGTCTCTAAGCTGGGTCTGGCGGGGCTGCGTCTCGGTTTTCTTGCCGGCCCCAATGAGTGGATCGGTGAGTTCGATAAGGTACGCCTTCCCTACAATATCAACACCCTGACTCAGGCGACGGCAGAGTTTGCGCTGGCCCATATCGAGACCTTTGACGAACAGACCGCTTCGATTAGAGAGCAGCGTAAGCGGCTAATGCAGCAGCTTATTGATATGGATGGTGTCACCCCATATCCCTCAGCGGCCAACTTTATTCTCTTTAGGGTGGCAAAAGGAACTTC